>ONXO01000025.1 GCA_900321795.1 uncultured Eubacteriales bacterium | reverse complement strand
CAACACGTGTAGTAATGATTTCAAACCCTACTAGCAGTGTTATGGTGTCATGTTTACAACCAGGCACGTATTAATGTAGCCTATTACGAAGGCCCTTTAGATGATCCGGGATTGGAAGATGAATTTTAATCTAATGTTTAAATAATATAACAGCAATAATGTGAGGAATGATGATGAATAAAAAAGGATTTGTATTTATTGAAACAGTTATAGTACTTTTAGTTTTGGTTTTTGGCATATTAAGTCTTTATGGAACTTATATAGTTTTATCATCCAATTTAAATAGAAGAAAGCATCACGATAATATTAGTGATTTATATAAAGTGGCTATTTTAAAAGAAGAAATAAATGATGAGCTATCATCTGATTTTAGCGATTATGTGGAGATAAACAAAGATAACACATCAATAAACTTTTGCACTCAAAATATGTTAAATGATGATTGTCTAGAATTAATGAATGATTTAAATGTAAAAAGAATAATTATTAATCTAATACCAATAAATAATTTATTAGAATACAGTGAGGGATTAGAAAATAGTTTTATAGAATACCTTAAAACACTAAGAACTGAAGAAATAAATGGAGAATATAGTTACAAAAAATATATAATTGTACAATTTGATTATGGTGTTGATAATACAAACAATTATTATTATGCTTCTTTGGAAATGTAGGTGAAAATAGTGAATAAGAAAGGTTTTACTTTAATTGAATTGGCTATTAGTTTAGTTCTATTATCAGTTGTTTTAATATTTTTACTAAACTTTTATAATCAAGTGCGTATAGGCGATAATGACAGCGCTATTGAAGCAAAATTAGAATTAAATAAATCTCTAATATCCAGTAATTTAAACAGAGACATATTTGATTGTGGTGGAATATTAGCGGTTACATGTAGTTCAAACACATGCAATATAACGTTAAATAATAATCAAGAAAGAATTTTAGAATTACTTGAGCCTGCTGAGAATGGTAACTCTTATAAAAAGCTGCGTTATATTGATGCATCTAATAATGAAATTATTTATACAAGAGAGGCTATAGATGGTTATAATTTCAAAATTAAATATGAGGAATTAACAACTATATATAAAATAACAATTAATCAGTGGAATGATAAAGCATATCAAATTGAACTAATTAGCAGAAAATAAATTGAAGATAGTAGTATACTTATAATAGTTATTACTATTTTTTGCTTTATAATAAATTTTATATTAAGATTATATTTACTAATTATGCTAATAACTTGAGAGATTACACTAATTCCTGAAAATGTTAAAGAAGTACATACTAGAATACACTTTAAACTTATATTTAAAGATAATTGGCTTATCTTATTTATACCGCTTGTCATTTCCAAAAATAAATTAAACAAAGATAGCAATATAATGTTAATATTTGTGTAATATTTTAATATATTTAGTGAAATATTAAAAATTACTAACGTACCTAATATAATTAGTAAAATTTCTATATTATTGATAATGCTATTTTTAATCATATGAAAAAAAGATTGTTTTTTACTTGCTTTAATTTTGGCATCATTTGTAAATTTTTTGTAATTAAATATAAAATAAATAATATTAGATAGATATATAATTATTAAGAAAACAAAACCAATTATTTTATTACCAAGCATATTGAGCCCAACGACACTTACTACATACATTGGATTTGGAAAAAACGTACATGATATAAGATACTGTGCCTCTTCTTTTTCTATTTCATCATTTTCCAAAAGATTAGAAATGTATTTAGCATTTGAAGGCAAACCCGAAACTGCACACAATAACAAGATATCGCTATGTTTAAATTTAAAAATTTTTTTAAGAAAGTCGAAGTAATTATAATAATTTAGAATATCCGATAGAATTAAAAACGGAAATAAAGAGGAGAATAGACTATTTCTAAATACTTTTAAACTATCATTAACAGATACAATTATTATATTAGGATGAATTAAAAACGTAAATAGTATGAAAGTTAATAGTAAATATAATAATAATTTTTTAAGATATCTTGTCATTGTTTTTTCTCCTTATGATATAATATTAAAGGTGATACTTAATGATTAAAAACAGTAAATTATATGACAAAATAAAAGAATTTATAAAAAATAATTATATAATGATTATTATATTAGGATTTATTATATTCCTTTTTAACTTTAAATTAGATTATGAAATATATACATATGGGAAGCCTATAAATTTAAATAAAAGAATAGAAGTATATGCTGAAAATAATTCTGAAGGCAATTTCTATTTAACGTATGTTCAAGCAAGGCCAGGCGTAATACCATTTATTTTACTTAGTAAAATATTGCCTTCTTGGGATTTGGTTAGCTTAAACGATTCTAGAATTGAAAACGAAAGTGCTGAAGATATTCAATTAAGAGGTAAAATTGACCTAGACACAGTAAATGAATATGCCATAAAGAATGCTCTAGACGCTGCAGATATTTCTTATATTATTGACAGCAAAGAAATAGTTGTATATTATGTATTTGAAAATGCAGATACAAATTTAAAAATTGGAGATGTTATTTTAAATGTAGATGGGATTAAAGTAAACGATATGAAAGATATTAATTCTTACATCAATACTAAAAAAGATAATGATAGAGTAAATATTAAAGTTTTGAGAGATGGAAAAGAAATGGAAAAATATGGTATCGTTAAAGCCAAAGATGACTCTAAAATAATAGGTTTATATTTGACTACAAAATTTAATATTACTCCATCCATTAAAATTAAATTTAAATATAAAAGTGGAGAATCCGGGCCTTCAGGCGGACTTATGAGTGCACTTGAAATATATAATGGAATAACAGAAAATGATATTACACATGGTCTTAATATAGCAGGAACTGGAACAATTACATATGACGGAGAAGTAGGAGAGATAGGTGGAGTCAAATATAAGCTTTTAGGAGCGGTAAAAAATGGTATGGATATATTCATAGTGCCTGATGGAGATAATTATAATGAAGCTTTAAAAATTGTAAATGATAATAATTATAATATTCGATTAATAAAAGCTAAAACATTTAGGCAGGTTATAAATGATCTTAATAATTTAAACTAAAAACCAGTATTAAATTTACTGGTTTTTTGAGTGTTAAGCTAAATTCTTCTTTAGGATGAAGTGCTATCATAATTCAACAATATCTATTCTATCGGCCTTGAGAAGCAACAATAGCAGCCTTAATATACCTGCAATAATAGGCTTTGATTTTTACTTAATAAATATTCTATCTTTTTCTTTAAGTTATAATATTTTTCTAATTTCTTCATAACACATACTCTCTTTTCAAAAGCGTATTTTTTTTAGTACATTTTGTTTTATAAGTAAATTGTAGATATAAAAAGTATTAAAAATATCTAAATAAATTTCCAATAAAACTATACTTTATGGTATAATAGCAAATATAAGAGTTAAGTTATTTTTGAGGAGGAGTATTATGAAAGTAACAAGAAGTGAATTAAGAGAAAGAATTATGACTATTCTTTATCAAATTAACATCTATAGAAAAGACAAAATTGATTATACTGTAGAAGATGTAATACTAGAAAACGATAAAGAAGGCAATGACTTTGTTAAAACTATAGTTTATGGTTCTATAGAAAAAGAAAAATATTTAGATGAAATAATTAATAAGTATTTAAGTGATTGGACTGTTAAAAGATTAGGTAATATTGACCAAGCTATATTTAGAATGAGCGCATATGAGCTTATGTTTACAGACACACCACATGTTGTAGCTATTAATGAAGGAATAGAGTTATCTAAAAAGTTTTCTGATGAAAAAGTAACTAAAATGTTAAATGCAGTTTTAGATGAAATACTTAATAAAGAGGCATTAAATGAATGAAGTATATCTATCTGTAACTGATGTAAATACTTATATTAAAAGTATTTTAGATAGAGATCCTTTTTTGTCATATGTATATATTAAAGGTGAAATATCCAACCTAAAGTTTCACACTAGAGGGCATTTATACTTTAGTTTAAAAGATGAAAACTCTAAAATAAATGCAGTTATGTTTAACTATGAAAGCTATAATTTAGCTTTCACACCAAAAGATGGAATGAGCGTTGAAGTTAAAGGAAAAATAAATGTATTTGTACAAGGTGGAAACTATCAAGTAACTGTAACTTCAATGAAAGAAGACGGTGTAGGCAATTTATATGTATTATTTGAAGAGTTAAAAAAGAAACTTGCAAGCGAAGGATTATTTGACCAAGAAAGAAAATTAAAACTTCCTAGAATACCTAAGAAAGTAGGAGTTATAACCGCATCTACTGGTGCTGCTGTTAAAGACATAATAAGTACGATTAATAGAAGATTTCCACTTACTGAAATTGTACTTTTTCCAAGCTTAGTACAAGGAGATGGAGCAAAGGAAAATATATGTAAGATGCTAGATAAAGCTTATGCTTCAGATGTAGATGTCATTATCTTAGGCAGAGGTGGAGGCTCGATTGAAGATTTATGGGCATTTAATGAAGAAATGGTTGCAAGAAAAATAGCAGAAAGAAATAAACCGGTAGTTAGCGCAGTAGGGCATGAAATAGACTATACAATAAGCGATTTTGTAAGCGATTTGAGAGCACCAACACCTACAGGTGCAGCTGAACTAGTAGTCCCTTCACAGCTAGAAATAATAAAATATTTATCAGATTATAAAGCAAGAATTGTGAGCGTTATAACTAACAAACTATCAAGCTTCGAAAATGAGCTTAATAAAATCAAAAAGAGTTATATTTTAAGTAAACCTACTAGTATGTATGAAGCGCGTGAACAAAAACTAGATAATTTAATTGAGATGCTTAATAAAACTATTCCATATAGATTAGAAAAAGAACAAACTAAATTAGACAATCTAATTGAAAAACTATATAGAAACAGTAAATATTTATTAGAAAGAGAAGCGAATAGACTGGATAATATAAAGATAAAGCTAGATTTATTAAATCCTGAGAACATTCTACAAAAAGGCTATTCAATAACCCTTTCAGAAGGTAAAATAGTTAAAAGTGTTAAAGATTTAAATAAAGGAGCTAAACTAACAACAAAATTAAAAGACGGGGAAGTAGTAAGCAAAATAATTAGTTAAAAATAAAGGAGAAGTGATAAAATGAAAAAAAACGATACTTTAAAAATAATAGTAATTGTTATAATTGCTTTATTTGCTATAGGAACATTATATGCAAGTTTTAAAACTATTAAAAGTGGTGAAGTCGGTTTAAAGGTAAGATTTGGTAAGATTGTTAATTCAAAATTAAATGAGGGTCTGAATTTAAAAGTGCCATTTATTGAAAAGATTGTTTCGGTTAATATTAAAGTACAAAAAAGTGAGCTTCAAGTTGAAGGTTCCACTAAGGACATGCAAACAGTTAATACCACTGTTGCTGTAAATTATAGGGTTGATTCAGAAAAAGCTGATAACTTATATAGAGAAGTTGGGAATGAATATGAAGAAGTAATCTTAGAACCTGCAATTAAAGAAGCTATTAAAACCGCTATAGCTCAGTACAATAGTGAAGAGATAATTGTTAAAAGGAGTGAAGTATCTGCTAGCTGTTTAGATAAAATAAGTGAAAAAACTGGCAAATACGGAATTATAATAGAAGACGTAAATCTAACAGATTTTAGCTTTAGTGAAGAATATACAAATGCCATTGAGAGAAAGCAAGTAGCTGAGCAAGAACTAGAAAAAGCACGATTAGAAAGTGAGAAAAGATTAGTTGAAGCTAATGCTGCTAAGGAAGCAAATGATTTACTTAATAAAACATTGACTAGCGAAGTACTTACACAAAACTTCATTGAGAAATGGGATGGACACTTGCCTGAAACTTATGCCGGAGGAGATATTAGAAGCATATTTAATATAAATTAGGAGGAAAAAATGGAAGAAAAAAGTTTTGAAGAATCATTATTAAAACTAGAAGCAATTATAAGAGAGTTAGAAAAAGGGGAAGTACCACTTGATGATATGGTAAAAAAATACACTGAAGCTATGCATCTGGTTAAATTCTGCTCTGAAAAGTTGAATAATGCAACACAAACAGTAAATAAAATACTTAATGAAGATGGGACATTATCCGATTTTACTGCTGAATAATGTCAAAAGTTACCAAGTAAATAATTGGTAGCTTTTTTTGTGTTTAAGGTGCCATAATAAGTTTGAGAGGATGTGTAATATGAAAAAAATAATAATCAGTTTAATGTTATTAATTAGTCCACTTAACTTGCTTGCTTATTCAGAATATATTATACCTGGAGGAGAAAATGTAGGAGTAAATATAACAAGTGAAGGTTTAATAGTAGTTGGATTTTATAAAGTGAACGGCAAATACATTGGAAGTGAAACTCTTGAAATAGGAGACACTATACTTGAAATTGAAGGGAAAAAAGTAAGCACTATTAATGATATAAATAAATATATAAAAGAAGAAAATAAAGAAAGTATAGTTAATATTAAAATACTAAGGAATAACAAAGAAATAAATACAACACTTAGATTAGTGAATGATAATGGTTTATATAAAACAGGGCTATATATTAAAGATAAAGTAACTGGTATAGGAACATTATCTTATATAGATCCAGAAACTAGTCTTTATGGTTCTTTAGGACACCAAATTATAATGAATGAAACAGTAAACGATATAGACATAAAAAAAGGCACTTTATATGAATCAGCTGTAGAAGGAATAGACAGAAGTGTAGATGGCAGGGTAGGGAGTAAAAATGCTAGTATTTCATATAATAAAAAGATAGGAACTATTGATAAAAATACTGAGGTAGGAATATTCGGAACATATAAAAATAGTTTGCCTACAAAAGAAGCAATAAAAGTAGCTGATTTTAAAGATATAAGACTAGGTAAAGCATTTATCTATACAACACTTAATAGTAATAATATAGAAACATTTGAAATAGAAATAACCGGAATAGATGAAAGTGCTATTAAAACTAATAAATCTATAGTATTTAGAGTTGTTGATGAAAGATTGCTTGAAATGACTGGCGGAATAATTCAAGGAATGAGTGGAAGCCCAATAGTGCAAGATAATAAAATAATTGGAGCAGTTACTCATGTGGTAGTAGATCAAGTAGACAAAGGCTATGGTGTATTTATAAGGACTATGCTTGAAGAGGGAGAAAGATAAAATCTTCCTTTTTCTATGGACTTTTAAAGCAATATTTGGTACAATATTGTCGTTTGAAGGGATTATATATGATAAAAAGTTTATATAATAAAATAATTACTAACAGAAGAAATACAATAATATTTATAATTATTTTAACCATTTTAGCAAGCATTCCAATTTTTACTTTTGGTTCAATTGCTAATGGCCATGACATAACATTTCATTTATCTAGAATAAAAGGAATAAGCGACAATATTAAAGATTTTAATGTTTTTAGCGGAATATATAAAGGATATTTTAATAAATATGGATATGCTAATGGTTTATTTTATCCTGATTTGTTCCTCTTTTTTCCTGCAATTTTACATGCTTTAGGGATGAAAATAATTACTTCTTATAAGCTTTTTGTAGTAATCATTAACTTTTTATCTATTCTATCAATGTATATTACAGTTAAAGGTATTAGTAAAAACAAATATGCTGCTATAATGTCTTCAATTATATATGCATTTGCACCTTACAGACTTGTTGATTTATATCAAAGAGCAGCTTTAGGAGAAGCTTTGGCCTTTATATTTATACCACTTGTTTTTTATGGATTATATGAAATTGTCTTTGGTGATTATAAAAAATATTGGCTTCTAACTATAGGTATGAGTGGACTTATACTAAGTCATATTCTATCTACATATATGGTTGGTATAGTCTTATTTCTTTTCTGTTTAATAAATATTAAAAGATTTATAAAAGAAAAGAAAAGAATTGCTTATTTATTTTTAGCAGCTCTAATAACACTGCTTTTGACAAGCTATTTCTTGCTTCCAATGATTGAGCAAATGACTTCTCAAACATTTAAATATAGTAACACTAGCACTTTAGAACAATTTGTATTATCAAATAGAGTTACTAATCCACTTTTATTATTCTTAGAAATTCCTAATCTTTATAAATATTTAAAATTAGAATATTGGTTACCAGCTGGAATAGGTATCATATACATTTATTTAATATATACATTAATTCTTAACAGAAAGAAAAACGATAAATTTTCAAATCAAAGTTTAGTTATATCACTAGTAATATTAGTTTTAGTTTGTATTACGCCATTTTGGGAACTTAATGTAACTCAAAAACTGTTATATTTAGTACAATTCCCTTGGAGATTTTATATGTTTCCTACTGTTTTACTTACTATATGTGGTTGTAGTTATATAAGCAAGGAACATGAATCATTAAAAGTTTTAAGAATGACTTTCTTGGTATCTATGATATCTTTAATATCTATGTGTCATTTTGCATTTACTAATGCCAATATAATAGACCAAAAGGACTACTATGCATCATTCGCAGAGTATTTACCTATAGAAGTAGATAGAGATTATATAAATATTAAGGGGGACCTAGTTACTTCTAATAATACTGTAAATTCAACTATAACTGATAAAGGTTCTTATTATGAAGTGAACTTCAAACAAAGAGATAATCAACATAATACATATTTAGAGCTTCCATTAATCTATTATAAAGGATATACTGCTAAAATGAATAATGAGAACTTAAAAGTCTTTAAAAATAATAATGGTTTAGTTAATATAGAAATAGGAGATATTCCAGAAGGCAAAGCAATAGTTAAGTATTCAGGAACTATTTTGCAACATATCACTTTAGCGATATCTCTGTTAAGTCTAGTACTATTTTCTATATTTATTTATAAAGAGGTGAAACATGAAAAATAAAAAATATTATATATTATCATTTATTATTCCACTTATATTAATAATTCTGTTATACTTATCCGTAGGAGTAATAAATGGAAATAAAAACATTCTAACAGTTGACATGGCTGATCAATATGTTGCGTTCTTTAATGCATTTAAAAGAATATTAAACAAGGATATTTCACTATTCTTTACGTTCAGTAAAACACTAGGTGGTAACTTATTAGGTATAGTCACATATTACTTAATGAGTCCTTTAAACTTAATAGTTTATTTCTTTGACAGGGTAGATATACCTAAAGCTATTCTTATAATAAATATATTAAAAATAGCCTTATCTGGTCTTACATGTTACACATTCTTTGAGAAAACATTTAAAAATAATAGCTTTTATAGTTTGGTGTTCTCAGTAGTATATTCATTAATGGCATACAATATTGTATATAGTCAAAATATTATGTGGCTAGATGGAGTAGTACTTTTACCTTTAATTTTCTTAGGTGTTCAAAAGGTAGAAGATGATAAACCTTTATTATTCTACACTACTTTAACATTGTCTATAATATTTAACTACTATATAGGTTATATGAGTTGCATCGGCTCATTAATATATTTCATTTATATTGATTATTGCAAAGAAGGCAAGTTTGTTTATAAAAAATCATTAAAATGTATTAAATATATATTACTTTCGGTATTAACTTCTTCATTTGTTTTAATTCCTTCTGTATTATCTCTTTTATCGGGTAAAGCAACTGGATTCTTAAGTGAATTTATTCCAAAGCAAAATTATGCTATTATAGATTTGATAAATAGATTCTTCATAGGATCATTTAAAAATACTGATTTAGAAGGTGGATGCCCGAACGTATATATTTCACTAATTATGATTGTTCTTGTTTCTTATTATTTCTTTAATAAAAAGATAAGTGATAAAGACAAAAAAGGGGCTTTAATATTATTATCTATATTTATTATAAGCTTTATATTTTACCCAGTAGATATAATCTGGCATACATTTAAACATCCTTATGGTTTTCCATTTAGATACTCATTTATATTTGATTTTGCTTTATTAATAATTGCATATAAGAGTCTATTAAATTTTAATAAAATGAATAAAAAGTATATGAAATGGTTTATAATAATAGCTCTTATAATATCACTTATAGTTGATAAAATGATTTTTACCACTAAAACAAACTATCGAATTCTCGCTTCATTTGCTTTACTAATTATATATTTATTTTATCTAAACAAGAAAAAGGCATTAACGCTATCTATATTCCTTTTAATCATGTTAGAAGTATTTATAAATGATTATCTTATTTTACATAACTTAAAGTATCAGAGTAAAGATTTATATAAGAATTTTGTGTTAAATACTGGCAGTGTAATAGATGAGTTAAACGAAAATGAAGTATTTTATAGATTAGAGAAAGACTATTCATATTCAACCAATGATGAGCTTCTTCTTAATTATAATGGAATATCCCACTTCAGCTCAGTATACGATGGGGCAGTAAATAATTTACTAGGAAAATACCTAGGCATCTTTAATAGGTTTTACATTACTAGTTATAATGGCTCAACATTAGTTACTAACTCACTCTTTAATATTAAATATTTGTTATCTAAAGATAATATTAATTATTATAGTAAAATTAAAGATTATAAATATTTACATCTATATACTAATGACTATAACTTACCTTTAGGATTTATGGTTAATAAAGATATTTTAGATTTAAAACTAGAGGAATACAAACCTTTTAATAATCAAAATAATATATTAAAAGCTATGGATAATTCCATCGGAAAGGTATTCCTAGAAGAAATAACTAAAGTAACTCTTAATAATTTAGTGATTGATACAGATACTACAAGTCTAACTTATAAAAAGATTAATAATAATATACCTGCTTCTATTGTATTTGAAATTACACCTGAACACAAAGGAATGCTTTATGGATATATGTCAACTAAGAAATATAATAAAGTAGATATACTTCTTAATGGAGAACATCTAATAGATATAACTGACCAAAACGATTATTATTATAATATTCTTGAGCTAGGACAATATAACAAAAAGATAACTTTAGAGATTGTTCTTCTTGAAAATACAATTAATATTGAAGAGTATATGTTCTATACTTTGGATTTAAATAGGTTTAAAAAGATAATAGATATATTAGATAAAAATGATAAACTGATAATCGATGAAGCAACAACTAAATATTTAAAAGGACATATTAATGTTTCAAATGATAATCAAGTATTATATACATCCATTCCATATGATAAAAACTTAAAGATTTATGTTGATGATATAGAAGTAGAACCTATTAAAATATTAGATTCTCTTATGGCTTTAAAATTAACTGGTGGATATCATGAAATACTAATTGAATATCAAGCAAGTGGGTTAAAACCAGGTGTTGTTATGAGTATTTTTGGTATCATTTTATACTTACTTGACATAATTTATAGAAAGAGAAAGGTGATTAAATAATGAACGTTAAGAAAGCTTTAGAAACATATAGAGAAATATTAAATAGACACGCTATAGATAAAAATAAAGAAGGTAAAAGCTTACATGTAATTAAGTGTTTAAATAAAGAAAAAGACTCTTTAATAAACTATTTGAAATTGTTTAGTAGTTTATCCGGATATAAAATTAATTGTAAGTACAATAATGATTATTTATATGTAATAGTAAGAGGTGAAAATACAAAGAGACTAACTAAAAAAAATAGTTAGTTTTTTATTTACGTAAAAATAATTAATAAAGTTTGAATAAAACACTAACCTATGATATAGTAATTATGAGGTTTTAAAAATGAATGACGAATTAATTATAAACTTAAGCAATAATATTAATATAAGTGAAAAAAGAGTTAGAAGTGCTCTTAAATTGCTTGAAGAAGGAGCTACTATTCCTTTTATAGCAAGATATAGAAAAGAAGCAACAGAAGGGCTTAATGAAGAAGAAATAAAGCTTATTTCAGATGAATATCAAAGAAACGTTAAACTTTTGGATAGAAAGCTAGCAGTAATTAATCTTATAGATGAAAAAGGCCTACTCACAAAAGAGTTAAAAAACGAAATAATGAGCAAATCTAAACTTGTAGAAGTAGAAGACTTATATTTGCCTTATAAAGAAAAAAAGAAAACTAAAGCCAGCGAAGCTATAAAATCTGGCCTCGAACCCCTTGCTAAAAAGATAATGTCTTTCCCTGTAAAAGGAACACTTGAAAAATTAGCAAGCGGTTACAATATGGACGTGAGTAAAGCTATTGAAGGAGCTGGATACATAATTAGTGAATGGATAAGTGATAATGCTTACTATAGAAAATGGATTAGAACTTTTGTATACAACAATGCTTTCATAATAAGTAAAGTTAAGAAAACTAACCCAGATGAAGAGAAAATATATGAAATGTATTATGACTTTAAAGAACAAATTAAATATCTTAAACACTATAGATGCTTAGCTATTAATCGTGCTGAAAAGGAAAAAGTTTTAACAGTTTCTATGGATTATGAAGTAAATAAAATAGAGGAGTACCTAGAAAATAAAGTAATAAAGAATAAAGAGTCTTTTGTATATGATGTAGTAAGAAATGCTATAAAAGATAGCCTAAAAAGATTAATTTTACCTTCTATTGAAAGAGAAATAAGAAGTGAAGTAACTGAAAGAAGTGAAAATAAAGCAATAGAGACTTTTTCTAAAAACTTAAATAGTTTACTACTTACTAGGCCAATTAAAGGTACAGTAGTAATGGGCTTTGATCCTGCATTTAGAACAGGATGCAAATTAGCAGTTATAAATGAGCAAGGAGCTTTAATGGATATATCTGTTATATACCCAAACGAGCCGAAAAATGATAAGATCGGTGCTTTAAAAGAGATAAGAAGACTAATTGATAAGTATAATGTTAAATTAATAGCTATTGGTAACGGTACCGCTTCCAGAGAAAGTGAAAGTTTTGTTGCTGAAGCTATAAAAGGCTTGGACGTTAAATACATAATAGTAAGTGAAGCAGGAGCTAGTATATATTCAGCTAGTAAACTTGCTATAGAAGAATTTCCAGACCTAACTGTTGAAAAAAGAAGTGCTATTTCAATTGGTAGAAGAGTGCAAGATCCTTTATCAGAACTTGTTAAAATTGATGCCAAAAGTATTGGAGTAGGAGAATATCAATATGATGTAGATCAAAAAGAACTATCTGAAGCACTAGACTATACCGTTACCTCATGTGTTAACCAAGTGGGAGTAAATATAAATACAGCTTCTCCTTCTATTCTTAAATATATAAGTGGCATGACTAAAAAAAGCGTAGAAGCTATTATGGAATACAAAAACAAAGAACCATTTAAAACTAGAGAAAGTCTTCTTAATGTTAAAGGAGTAACACCTAAGATATATGAACAAGCAATAGGTTTCTTGAGAGTGCCTTCAAGCATTAACCCACTAGATAACACAGGAATACATCCTGAAAACTATGGTGATGCTAATAAAATTCTTGAATATTTAAATCTTAGTATTAAAGACATAAGAAAAGAGGACTTTAAAAATGCACTAGAAAATGCAAATACTAATAAAATAAGTAAAGACACTGGAATAAGCGAATACTTAGTTAGTGACATCATAAAAGAACTTAAAACACCTGGATTAGATCCTAGAGATAACCTAGAAATGCCACTTTTAAAGAGCGACGTACTTCATATAGAAGATTTGAGCTTAGGCATGAAAATAGAAGGAACAGTTAGAAATGTAGCTTCCTTTGGTGCATTTATAGATATTGGTCTTAAAAATGATGCATTAATTCATATCTCAAAAATGAGTAAAGATTTTATAAAAGATGCTAGTGAAATACTTAGCGTTGGTGATATAATTAAAGCAGAAGTAATCAAAATTGACTTAGATAAGAAACAAGTATCTTTAAGTTTAATATAGGAGGAGTTTATGGAAGAAGATTACAAAATACCTACACACGTAGGTATAATTCTAGACGGAAATGGAAGATGGGCTAAAGAAAAAGGGCTTATTCGTTCTGCCGGACACAAAGCCGGATATGAAGCACTTAGAAAATTAGTTAGATATATTAATGATAAAGGTGTAAAAGTACTAAGTGTATATGCTTTTTCAACTGAAAACTTTAAAAGAAGTGAAGAAGAAGTAAGCTATTTAATGAATCTATTTTTAAAGGTATTTAAAAAAGATTTAGCTGAGTTTAATGATAATAATGTTAAAGTATTGTTCTCTGGGCGAAAAGAACCTCTTGCGGATGACGTATGGGAGGCTATGCAAGAAATGGAAAAAACTACTGAAAATAACACTGGACTAATATTAAATATATGCCTTAACTATGGAGGACAAGCAGAAATAGTTGATGCAACTAAAAAAATAGTAGACAAAGTATTAAACGGTGAAATATCTAAAGAAGAAATAAATGAAGAGCTATTTAGGCAAAATTTATATAAAGACTTGCCTCCAATGGATCTTATGATAAGAACAAGTGGGGAAGTAAGGATATCAAACTTTATGCTTTATGAAATAGCTTATGCTGAAATGTATTTTCCAAAGACATATTTTCCAGACTTTGATGAAAAAGAGTTTGACATTGCAATTGATGTATATAACAAAAGAGATAGAAGATTTGGTGGAATTAAAAATAAGTAGGGGAATTAACCTCTACTTATTATTTGTATAATAGGTCCTGCTACAAATGACAAACACACTACTGCAACTAGAACCCAAACTAGTACACGAAGCACTAACTTTTTAGTTTTTTTCTTTTTCATAATCTACTCCTAAATAAAATTATATAATATTTTTCATAAATTTAAAAGAGTAAACGTATTATTTAATATGAAAAAATTAATAGATAAAAGACTACTCACAGTAGTAAGCATAGTACTAGGTATCGGATTTGTTTTTGGAATAGTTTTTTTAATTTGTACATCATCTTTTGATAAAATACTTATAAAGTCAGAAATAATTGATTATTTTAATGTATTAAAAGAAGGAAAAAGTGTAAGCTTTAGTTCATTCATAAATAGTTTTAAAACCAACTTTATTTATATTGCACTTATAACTATATTTTCAATTGTTTATGTTATAAGTCCACTTATACTATTCATTAATTTTTATAAAGGAATGATATTAGGCTTTTATACAGCATCAATTGTACTTACATATAAAGCAAAAGGTTTATTTATTGCTTTAGTGTCTTTATTCCCACATCATTTAATAATGTGCACCACTTTATTAGTCTATTCTAGTGTCATGCTTAAATACTCTTTAAGCCTATTTAAATGTACTAAAGAAGGAGAAAGCTTAAATATTAAGCTATTTATTAAACGAATATCAATTTTATTCATAGCATCCATAATGATAAGCGCTATATCTTCATTACTAGAGTTATTCCTAAATAGTTTTATAATAAGCCTAATAATATAGTATTTTATTAAGTACATATTGACATATAAAAAAATAATGGTATAATTTTACATTAGAAATGAAAAATGAGTAGAGTTTTGGTTCTAATTTATGTTTAAGGCCGTTAATTGGTCTTTTATTCATAACAGACTGTACAAAGAGTATAATAATAAGAAGGTGACACATGAAAGTAGTTGTAGGAATGAGTGGAGGAGTAGACTCTGCGGTAAGTGCATATTTACTTGACAAAGAAGGATATGAAGTAATTGGTCTATTTATGAAAAACTGGGATTCAAATATTAACAACGATACAGAAGGTATTACCGATGGTGTTTGTCCGCAAGAATTAGATTACAGAGATGCAAAGAGTGTATGTGATGAATTAAATATACCACTTTATAGAGTTGATTTTATTAAAGAATATT
>ONXO01000052.1 GCA_900321795.1 uncultured Eubacteriales bacterium | reverse complement strand
CTAATTAACTAATCAGTTTCTTTCTTTTGTAAAATTTGATAGCAACTTGCCTACACTAAATATTATATCATTGCTATTTTTTACAGCAAAAGTTTTACCTAATGCCTTACCTCCAACAGTTAAAGAAGATAAAACAGATGTAATTAAAATATTGTATAAAGACAAATCTTTATTTATAAATAAATTAGCAATTAGTATAGTAACTAAACTACCACTTACAATACCACATATATCGCCAACTACATCATTACAAATGCTTGAAACTTTAGTTGCATTTTTAGCAAGTATAACTGCTTCTTTACTACCTTTTATCTTTTGTGATGCTTTTGAATGAAATACTTTTATATCGCAAGATAAAACAGCAGTCCCAACAATATCAAATAGTATTCCTACCATTATAACTAAAAGTGTTGCTACTATTAAAAAACAATTATTTAAACTACCTAATAAATTAGAAAGAGCACTAAATAAAAGTGCTAATATAAATGTAATTAAAAAGACTATAACAGTCCATCTATTTTTCATTTCATCACCTTAAAGGAAAAATTATGGTATATTATAAATCAATTTTATGGTTTAGGTCGAGTTGACTTTCTCTGTTTTCACACTTTCAGTTACCCAATAAGCGATTTCTCATTATGGAAAACAACTAAGCGTCACCGCATTTAGTTACTCGATTGCCACTTAATCCATACCTTAATACTTATAATACATACACTCTAGAGATTTTCTCTGACACCAGGGAATTGCCCTTATCCGCTTTTGCAGTTGTAATTTCATTTTTTAAATCCCTTACAACCACTCACGGCAAGAATTAAGAAAATACTTTTCGCAAATTAAGGACGGTAATTATATGCCATTATAATATATCCTTAATCTTTAAATCATATGTCCACCCTAAGTTGGGCACAAAAAGCAAACACACGAAGTGAAATATTCTATTGATGGATTTTTAGCCCCATCTTCAGACAATATAGTGACTAGAATAATGCACCATATATACAAATTATATCAAAAATAGCATGATTTGTCAATGTACTTTTTAAAATACATATGTTAATCCTTCTTTAGATTATTTATTATTTCTTTAGTATTACCTGACAAAAAGTAATTAGAACTTACTACCATATCAATATCTTTTTCTTTTAAAAGCGGAAGATTTTCTTCGTTTACTCCACCATCTACATATACTAAAGTTTTAAAGCCTTTTTCTTCTATAGTTTTTTTTAGTATTTCTACTTTATAAAGCATACTTTCCATAAACTTCTGTCCTGAAGCACCGGGAGTAACTGTCATTACCAAAGCATAGTCTAAATATGGAAGATAATCTAATAATTCTTTTACATTAGTTTCTGGACTAATTGCCATTCCGACTTTTATACCATTGTTTTTTATGTGTTCAATTACTTCTAATGGTTTCTTCGTTGCCTCCAAATGAAAAGTTATGTTATTTACATTTAATATAGATAAATCATCTATATATTTATCTGGGTTATTTACCATTAAATGAACATCAAAAGGCTTATTCGTTAGTTTACTGAACTTAATTATATCGCCAATTGTATAAGTTTTACTTTCTACAAACTTACCATCCATAACATCTATATGTATATAATCTATATCTGTTTTATCGTAAACATTTATTGCTTCTTTAGCACTATATTTACTTGATAAAATACTACCACTTAACTTCATTTTTTACCTCACTTATTAATTTAATATAATTATCGTATCTACTTTTTAGTATTTTTCCCTCTTCCACTCTTCTTATTACGTCACATCCATTTTTACTAGTATGCATGCAAGTATTATATTTACATTTAAAGCCAAATTCAATAAATGAATCTCTTATTTGTTCTTTTGTAAGAGATAGTTCTAAAGAGGAAAAACCTGGTGTATCTGCTATCAAAGCCTTATTTGTATACATAAGTTTAGTCAATCTAGTAGTGTGTCTTCCTCTTCCTAAAGCTTCACTCACTTCTCCCGTTTCTAAATTCAATGTTTTATCTATTTTATTTAATAAAGTACTCTTGCCAGCTCCAGTTTGACCTGCTAAAGCTAAGACTTTACCTCTCATTTCTCTTTTGATTCTAAATATGTTTTTGTTTGTAAAAACCTTATAGCCAATAGATTTATAGTATTTTAAAGTTCTATTTATTTCTTTTATTTCTTCCTTGGCGCATAAATCTAATTTAGTTACTATTAATACTGGCTTTATACTATTTGCTTCACTTAGTATTAGAAACTTATCAATTAAATAAGTACTAAAGTTAGGTAAATGAGAACTTGCAACTATAAAAAGTTCATCTATGTTAGATACAAGAGGTCTTTCTAAGGAGTTTTTTCTATCTAATACTTTTTCTATAGTTAATGTATTTTTATTAAACTCTATGTTGTCTCCAACAGTCAGTTTTATATTCTTAAGTTTCCCCCTAACAGAAAGAGAGAAGACATTATCACCTTCTCTTACGCTATATAAATCTTTATTAATGCTTACTATCTTTCCTATGCTATTATTCATTATTGCTTTCGCTTTCCTCATTTTCTACTGGAAGTACTACATCTTCTACAGCACCTGGTGCTTTTGTTATTGTTACTTTTAGTGTTACACCAGCAATTACTGGATCGCCTTTCTTTCTGTTTTGATATGTTATTGTGCCTGGTTCTAATAAAGAATTCTCTTGATACTCTTTTTGAAGTACCAATCCATATTTAGTTGCATACTCATCAAGCTGCTCTTCTGTAAAAGTACTAAAGTCTGGATATAAAATTTCAACATCCGGAGTATAAAGAATTATCTTAGTACCTTTCTTTATTATTTCTCCACTTTCAGGAAGTGTTTCCATTACTTCATCATCTTTATATTTATCTTTTTCTTCTTCCTTTATTTTTTTCTTATCTAAAGCTACTGTGCATCCTACTTCTTTACACTGTGCTTGTAATTCACCTTTAACTTCAAGATAATTTCTACCAATATAATTAGATAATTCAAAACTAGCTTCACCAGAAGATACTTTAATACATACATTTCTTCCTTCTTTAACTAGTGTACCAGCATCAGGATCTGTTCTAACTACATATCCCTCTTCAATTGTATCAGACGCTTCTAAATTAGTGTCTTTTCCATCAGTACAAGTTAAGTTAAATCCCATTTTAGTTAATGTACTTATTGCTTCACTTTTACTTTTACCTTTTAAATCAGGTATTTCAAGTGTTTTACTACCAGATAATCTAGGAAGTAAGAAAACAATGGCACAAGCAAGTACTACTAAACCAGTAAATATGCTTGCTAAGATTATCAAAAGTTTATTTTGGCTTACACTTTCTTCTTCATCTTTCATAAACTCTTCACTTTCCTTGATTTCCTGCCTTTGTACTTCTTTAACCGCATCGTCAAGTACTTTAGTAGTTTCATTATCATTTTCTGGATATGGATAAACATATCTTTTTTCATTAGCCCTTGATTCGTCCATAGCAGTTATTATATCTTGATGCATTTCTCTAGCATCTTTATATCTATTAGCAGGATTTTTAGCTGTTGCTTTTATTATTATGTTCTCAATAGACTGTGGTAGTTCTGGTAATATTTTCCTAATTGATGGAAGTGGTTCTTTTAAGTGTTTAAGTGCTATTTCTACTGCGTTATCTCCTTTAAAAGGTACCTCACCTGCAAGAAGTTCATACATAAGAACACCCATAGAATATATATCGCTCTTTATAGTTGAACCTTTGCCAGCAGCTTGTTCTGGTGGTAAATAGTGAACTGATCCCATTACAGAGTTAGTTTGTGTTAGTTGTGTGTTGTTAAGTGCCATAGCTATACCAAAGTCTGTTATTTTTATAAGACCGTTATCAAGTATCATTATATTTTGAGGTTTTATATCTCTATGAATAATATAAGCATCATGAGCATGAGCCATTCCATCAGTCACTTGACTCATTATATCAATTACTTCTGTTATAGTCAAAGCTCCTCTTCTTTTTAGAAGCTGTTTTAAAGTTCTTCCTTCCACATATTCCATTACTATATAGTAATTATCTTCCCATTGGTCAAAATCATATATTTGAACTATATTAGGATGATACAAATTAGATGCAGACAATGCTTCTCTTTGGAATCTTCGAACAAACTTCTCATCAGTTGCTAAGTCTCCTCTCAACACTTTTACAGCAACGTTTCTATCAAGTATAGTGTCATAAGCTAAATAAACATTAGCCATTCCACCCTCTCCTAGCGTTCTTATAATAGAATATCTATCATTTATTTTACTACCTTTAATTATCACTACTTTTCACCAACCTCACTTAAATATGCGACTGAAATATTATCATTACCCCCTCGCAAGTTAGCTTTTAATATTAACTTGTCTACCTTCTCTTCTATGTCTAGACTTTCGTCATTAAGTACCCTTTCTATTTGTTCTTTTTCTATCATGTTTGTCAAGCCGTCGCTTGCAAGTAGTATTCCATCTACCGGATCTTCCACAACAAAGACATCAGGCTCAGTCTTTTCAGCAGCTCCTAAAGCTTTCATCAAAACATTTTTCTGTGGATGATGTTCAGCTTCTTCTTCCCTTAATTCACCACTTTCAACAAGCAAGTTTACTAATGTATGGTCTTTAGTTACTTTATATAGTTTTTTATTTTTATATACAAAACCGCTAGAATCACCCACATTAGCAAATATTAGATAATCTTTAGAATAAATTGCACACACTAAAGTAGTTCCAAGCCCTTGACTATCAACATGTTCCTGGGCATATTTTATAATGCTAGTATTTACTTCTCCATATATTTCTTTTATCCAGTTAATCGCGTCCATTTTGCTTCCTAATGATGAAGACTTTTGAAATCTACTTCCAATTGTTGTAACAGCCATAGATGAAGCTACTTCTCCAGCCTTATGTCCACCCATACCATCTGCTACCATCAAAAGGTAATCTCCACTTTCGTTTTGAACGATAGTAACACTATCTTCATTATGTGACCTAACTTTACCCGCATCTGTCTGATAATGTGCTAGCATATAATAATCGCCTCTTTCCTAATTTCTTATCTATTAATCATATTAAGTATATCACAATTTAGTCTTTTGTCAAAGTACTGCTAGTTAAGTATACGTAAAATAACTAAAGATTTTACAATTTAATGTACACGAAAAACAAAGTATAAACTACTTTGTTTTTCAAATATCTTTATATTTCACTTTCATAACTTGCTTTTAACTGTCCACAAGCTCCTTTTATGTTTTTCCCCATTTCTCTTCTTTTTTGAACATTTATACCGGCTTTAGTTAGATAATCGAAGAACTCTTCTATTCTATTTTTAGAACTTCTAGCAAAAGAACTCGATGTAGAGTTATAAGGAATCAAGTTTACATAAACAAGTTTGCCTTTTAAAAGATTGGCTAGTTCTTTAGCATTTTCTAAACTATCATTTATACTATTTAGGAGTATATATTCAATAGTTACTCTTCTATTAGTTTCTTTTATGTAATAATCAATCGCTTCCATAAGTTTTTCAATATTATAAGCTTTATTTATTGGCATTAATTCATTTCTTATTTTATCATTTGGTGCATGAAGACTTATTGCCAAATTTACCTGAGTGTTTAGATGTGCGAACTCTTTTATTTTAGGCACCAAACCACATGTACTTACCGTTATCTTTCTAGATCCTAAATCTATACCTTTAGGACAAGTTAATATATTTAAAAACTTAATTAAGTTCTCATAGTTATCAAAAGGCTCGCCTATTCCCATAACTACTACATTACCTATTCTTTCGTTTATTGCTCTTTCTATAGTTAAAACTTCAAGAACCATTTCACTAACCGAAAGATTTCTAAGTCTTTTAAGTCTTCCACTTTCGCAAAAAGCACATGCCATGTTACATCCTATTTGACTAGATATACAAAGGCTATTACCATAAGACTGTTTCATAAGCACCACTTCAACAGTGCTACCTTCTACTTCAAGTAAATATTTATTAGCATCTTCACTTTCTAAAGACGTTAAAATATTTAAATATTTAAGTGAAAAATTACTATTAAGAAAAGCTTTTAAATCTTTACTTATATTAGTTATATCATCAAAGGAACGTACTTTTTGTTTGTATACTCCTTCAAATACTTGAACACTATTAAACTTTTTAAAACCATTATTTATAAGTATATCTTCAAGTTCATTTAGTGTTAAATCAAATATACTTCTCACTCTAAAACCGCCTTTATTCTTCTTACTCCTGCACTAGATGCTTCTTCTTTAATTATCTTGAAATGTCCCAGTTCACTCGTGTTTTTAACATGTGGCCCACCGCATAGTTCTTTAGATATTTCTCCAATTGAGTATACTGTTACTATATCGGGATATTTTTCTATAAACATGCATTCAGCTCCTGAAGCTATTGCTTCTTCCTTTTTCATTTCATCACATCTAACAGTTAAGCCTTCACCTATCCATGTATTTACTAAAGTTTCAGCTTTTTCTTTTTCTTCGTCAGTTAACTTATGGTCACAAGAAAAATCAAATCTCATTCTTTCTTCAGTAATATTGCTTCCCATTTGATGAACTCCTGGACCTACTACGACTTTAAGTGCTGCATTTAAAAGATGTGTTGCTGTGTGATACCTAGTTTCTATTTCCCCATTACCAGCAAGGCCACCTTTAAACATGCCACTCGATGCAGTTCTAGATAAGTCTTGATGTGCTTTAAACTTTTCTTTAAATCCATTTGTATCCACGGTTAAACCTTTTTCTTTAGCAAGCTCTTCAGTAAGTTCAATTGGAAAACCATATGTATCATACAATCTAAATGCACTTGTAGCATCTATTTCTTTATCAATATTAGATATGATTTTTTCAAACTCTCTTAAACCTTTTTCAAGTGTTCTATTAAACTTGATTTTTTCGTTTCTTAATACTTCTAAAACAACATCTTTATTATCAGTAAGTTCACTATAATATTTAGCATATTTATCTATGATTTTTAAAGCAAGCACTTCTTCCCAGTTAGAATTAACATCTATTCCAAGAGTTTTAGCATGTCTTATACTTCTTCTTATAAGTCTTCTTAAGATATATCCAGCCCCGACATTTGAAGGTTTAATGCCAGATTTATCTGCACTTATAAATACAGCAGTCCTTAAGTGATCAGCTACTATTCTCATGCTTTCAGAATTTTCTTCATATGTTACGTTACTCATACTTTCAATAAGCTCGATGACATCTTTCCATACACTTGATGCATAGTTATCGTTTACCCCTTCAAGTATTGATACTACTCTTTCCACACCCATACCAGTATCTACGTTTTTACTAGGTAGCTCGGTAATATTGCCGTTTTTATCTTTATTATATTGCATAAAGACATTATTCCAAATTTCAACCCATCTACTATCCTCTGGATCAAACTTATCAGGTACAGGATCATCACTTCTAAAGTAAAACATCTCAGTATCTGGTCCACAAGGTCCTGTTTCTCCTGCTATCCAAAAGTTATCTTCAACTGTCTCAGCTATTCTCTCTTCTTTAACTCCTAGAGATAACCATATTTCTTTAGCCTCTGTATCCTTTGGAATTAAATCGTTTCCAGCAAAAACAGTAACAGCAAATCTTTCTAGCGGAATGTTCAAATACTTTGTTATAAACTCGAAACTATAATTAATTGCTTCTTTTTTAAAGTAATCGCCTAGTGACCAGTTGCCTAACATTTCAAAAAATGTATGGTGATACGTATCTCCAATAGCCTCTAAGTCGTTAGTTCTTATACATTTTTGATAGTCGCATAGTCTCTTTCCATAAGGATGAGGTTGCCCTAACAAATAAGGTATTAAAGGTTGCATACCTGCTGTGTTAAATAATACACTTCCGTCGTTTTCAGGTACAACAGGGCTTGATGGTATTTGTTTATGTCCTTTGCTCACAAAATAATCAATATATAAATCTTTTAAATTCATTTAATCTCATCTCCTATATTATTTACTTTATTTCTTAATTCATCTAAAGAACTATCATTTACTAATATGTAGTCATATCCTTCAAATCTATCCAAACCTACTTCTGTTAAATGCTTTTGTTCATTAGTGTTAAGTTCATTTACAAAGCCAGGTCTTTCAACATTAATAGATACAACATCTTTAAAGCATCTTTTTAAATTAACTATCTCTTCTTCTACTCTAGCATCAGTAATAACTATTACATCAAAAAAGAAACTATAAACTTTTATATCTTCTATAATCCTATTTACAAAGAAAAGTTTATCTATTCTTTCTCTTATAATCTCTGTTCCAAGCTCCTGAAGAAAGCTTCTAGGTTTAGTCTCATCCGTTCCATCCCAGTCTATTATTTCTTTAGCATACATCTTAATGTATGATGCATAAGCAAGCAGTTTTACTTTGAAGCCTTTACTTTCGTAGTATTCTTTAAAGTATAAACCAGAAGTATCTTTACCAGTTCTTGCTTTACCACTTAAAACAATTATTTTTGCCTGTTTTTCTCTAAGATCCATTTTATCATCTCCTTTAAATAAAAAACACAGCCTTTTCCTGGAACGAAAAAGCCGTGGTACCATCCATATTGTATCTCTTACTTGATAACGGTAATTAACCGGAAGTCATTAGCTTCACTAAAAGAAGAGCTTCAAATAAATTAATTAATTCTCTTTCACCATATAAGAACTCTCTTAATAATTAAAATTATTTTACTAATTTCTTTTTATCGCTTTACAAACTAAATTATACAAAAAATAAGACAAAAAAGCAAGCACATAGCTCGCATTTCATTATTATTCTATTTTAGTTTTACTTTACTTATTTCTTTTTTTACATTTGTTTCCTTAGCATAGCCAAAGAAATCAAATTTCTCATCTAAGAATAAATATATTACTTTAAGAACTGCCATTACTGGTGTTGCTATTACCATTCCAAATATTCCAAAGAAGTATTCAAATATTAATAATGAGATAATTATAGTTATTGGATGCAAATCAGTTTGTTTACCTATTACTATTGGATGTATTATATTTCCTTCAATAGTTTGAAACACCATTATAAAGATAAGTACTAATATACCAATTAATGAACTTTGACTAAAACCTACAAGTATTGCCGGGATTGCTCCAATATATGGCCCAACATAAGGTATAAGGTTAGTTACTGCACAAAATAAGCTAAATAATATTGGAGAGTTTAAACCTATCAATGAGAAAGCTATTACGTGTATTATAAATAAAAGCACGCTCATCCATAAAGTTCCATTTACAAACTTATAAAGCACATCACTTATATTACTAAATAAGTAAGATGTTTCTAATCTAAACTTCTTAGGTACCATATTAATTATAAATTTATTTACATTGTTAAAATTAAGTGATAAATAAAATGCTATCATAATTGCTATTAAGAAAGAACCAATACCACTAACGACATCTTGTAAAACGCTTATAAGTGTTGTAGGTAAATCACTTGCTATGTTTTTACCAAAGTTCTCTATGTAATTTAAGAAGTTTACTTTAGCTTCGGTCATATCTATTTTAGTAGAATCTCCAAGTTTATTAAATATATTATTTATAAACTCACCTGCTTGATTAATATAAGTAGGTATTGTCTTAGCAAAGTCATTTAGCTGATTAATTAGTGATGGTATAACAGCTAGACAGAATAGATATAAAACTATCGCTACTAGTAAATATACAAGTGCAACTGCAAGTCCTCTTTTCATGCCTTTTTCAGCAAATCTATTAATAAGCGGATTAACAAGCCATGCCAAAATGAATCCTATGAAGAAAGGACTTATTACTTTAAGTATAGTAAATAATATAGGAAATATATTTAATTCTCTTAAAACAAACACAACAGCTGCAACTAATGCCATTATCATAAATACATAAGCTATCTTTAATATTTTGCTGCCAGTTGTTATTACATTATTTAATTCTTCAACATTTACTTTATCTTTCTTCATAAAGATCCATCTCCTAAGAATATTCTATCAAATTATATTTAGAAAAGAAACAAACATGTAAAGTTTTTTACATGTTTTTAACGTTTTAGTTATCGCTCATAGTATTTTTAACAGCTTTAGTCATTTCTCTTTTACCTTTTTTCATAAAACTTTTAATATCTTTAGAGTAATAACTAGCTGCAAAGCCAGCCCCCATGCCAGCTGCCATCCACATCATATTCTTAAACATTTTCATAAGTATCCTCCCTAGCCTTATTATGGACTAAAAAGAAAATGTTATACCAAGAAAAATGTTTTTAATGAAGTTATTCTATTTACTGAATATTCAGTTTGAATAGCATAATTCAAACTTTCTAAAGTACCTATAAGTATTAAAGATTTCTTAGCCCTTGTAACTGCTGTGTATATAAGTTTATTATAAAGCATTCTCTTCATATTAGAAGGAATTAAAACTAGTACATGATCGTATTCACTACCTTGTGATTTGTGAACGCTTATTGCATAAGAATGAGTAAACTCATCAAACTTTCCTCTTTTGTAGAGCACTTTATTACCTGAATAATCAATTTCAATTAAAGCTTCTTTGGCATTTATTATTCTTTTGATATACCCAATATCTCCGTTATATATATTATTATCAACATCATTAACAAGCTGTATTACCTTGTCTCCTTCTCTATATATAGTATCTCTAATGATTATTTCATTCTTATTTGGACTTTCAGGGTTAAAAACACTTTGCATCAAAATATTTATGTTGTCTATACCATTTTCTCCCTTGTACATAGGAACTAATACTTGAAAATCTTCAATACTTATATCTTTATCTTTTACCTGTGAAACTATTTGCTGAACGTATTTTTTAATTAATATATCAGGAGAAGTAATAAATTTAAAATCTTCATAATCATTATCAATTTCTAAAAATTCTTTTCTTTCTCTAATATCTTTAGCAAAAGGTATTATATATGAACCTTTTTTAGTTCTATAAATTTCATTCAAGTATCTTCCTGGAATATTTACATCTAGCAAATCAGCAAGTACATTGCCTGGAGATATACTTGGAAGTTGGCCTGAATCTCCAACAAGTATGATTTTAACTCTTGCACCTAGTCCATCAAGCAAGCTATTAAATAAGAAAATATCTACCATAGAAGCTTCATCTATTATGACTAATTTAGTATCTACTGGATTATATCTATTTACGCTAAACTCTTTAGATTCCTTATTCCATTTTAAGAACTTGTGTATAGTGCTCGCTTTTCTTTTAACACTTTCAGCCATTCTTTTAGCAGCACGCCCGGTCGGTGCAAGCAAAGTAATATCTTTAGCTTCAATATCAGGATTTAACTCCTCATAAATATCAACAACAGCTTTAATTATAGTTGTTTTACCGGTTCCTGGACCACCAGTTATTATAAATACATTATTTATTAAACTGCCTCTAATAGCTTCCTTCTGTATTTCATTAAATACAATATTATTCTTTTTTTCATAATCATCGATTCGTTTATTAATACTTTCTATTTTATATCCATCACTTATTTTAGATAAAAAGTTAATAGTGCTTGCAATATTAGCTTCTGTTTCATAAAACTCATTTGTAGTAATATACTCTCCTACTATTGCAATATCTTCTGAATCAATCATATCATTAACATGAGATAAAAAGAGCTTAGAATCAAGTTGCTCGGAGAAGAACTTACTCATTTCTAAATACAAGCTTTCTCTTGATACTAAAGTATCACCTCTTTGGTAACATATATTCTTTATGCAATATTTTATTAAAGCATCGATTCTTACATTATCTACTTCCTCATGTAATTTTAAAAATACTTTATCTAGTTTTAAAAAATTAATATCTTCAGATAGTAAGTATATATTATTTTCAAGTATATCAAAACATCTCGATTTATACTTATTTACTATTTTTAAACATTCTTCAGTTGTAAAACCAAGTTTATTAAACTCAATAATTATTTCTTGGTCTTTATCAAATTCAAGTATCTTTTTAGTTAATTCCTTAGCTTTCTTTTCATTCATTCCCTTTATTCTAGATAGATATGGATTACCATTTTTTATTTCATTTATTGTTTCATCTTTAAATGTATCTACTATAGCTTTAGCAGTTTTAGGCCCTATTCCTTTAAATATTCCACTAGATAAATACATCACTATGCCATCAATATCACTAGGAAGAGAACTTTCATAAGACTCTACTTGAAATTGAACACCAAAACGAGGATGATTAACTATTTTACCTACAAACATATAATTCATTTCAGTATTAAGAGGCATAAAATTACCAGTAAAAGTTATTGTCTTGTTAGGGTAAGGTCTAACATCCTCTCCCTCACATTCTTTCACTTTAAAAAGCCCGACTTTATATCCGGTAGAAGACTCATATAACAATTTTGTGACATTACCTTTAATACTGCTCATTAATGTTTATCTCCTTTTTAACTTAAGTGTATTAAGCATACAACAAGTTAATAGATTTAGTCAAGCGAACAAAGGCATTTTTCAACAAAAAAAGCAGAGCTCTTTTAAGCTCTACTTGAATATTTTCCATCAGAAGTGGTTACAATTATTTCTTCCCCTTCTTCAATAAATAGAGGAACTTTTAATGTATAACCTGTTTCAATAGTTGCATCTTTCATAGCACCACTTGTAGTATTTCCTTTAACAGCCATTTCAGTTTCAATAACTTTATAGCTAACTTTTTCAGGAAGAGTAACACCAATTACTTCTCCATTAAAGTTCATTACTTCAACTACTAATCCTTCTTTTAAGAATTTAACTTCATCTTTTAATTGACTCTTGTTAAGTTCTAATTGATCATAGCTTTCATTATCCATAAATACATAAGTATCACCACTATTATATAGATAAGATAAAGCTCTTTTTTCAACATTAGCTTTTTCCATTTTAATTCCAGCATTAAATGTTATCTCTTGTGTAGTTTGTGTTCTTAAATTCTTAAGTTTAGTTCTAACAAAAGCACTACCTTTTCCTGGCTTTACATGTTGAAACTCTACTACTTGGTAAACATTGCCTTCATATAAAATAGTCATTCCATTTTTAATATCATTAACGTTAAACATTTATTAAGCCGCCTTTCTTTCTTTATGAAGAGTTGTCTTATTGCATCTAGGACAATGTTTTTTCATTTCTAACTTGCCTTCAGTATTTTTATTATTTTTACTTGTTAAATAATTGATTTCTTTACAAACAGTACATTGTAAAGCTACACCTTCTCTATTTTCTTTCTTTGCCATTTTCTCGCCTCCCTTTAACTGACGTTAGTATTATATCAAACCTTTAGAAACCTTGCAAGACTTATTCGATTAAAAATATACTACTTTACTTATAAAATGCCCATTTAATGTCAGAGATACGTCTGACGTCTTGATGTTAGGTTCTAACTATTTAAAAACTAAAAAAACACCTATCAACCTAGATTGGTGTTTAAAGACAATAATTTTTACTTGAATAGAGAATACTTGTATTAATATATATTTAATGTACTTTATTAAATACTATTTATTTTCTTTTACATACTCCCTAGTTAAATTATCAAAATCTGCTATTAAAGCATTAACTTCTTCCATAGTCTTACATCTAGCACCTGAAGAAAACACATGTCCTCCACCATTATACTTTTGTGCTAGTTCATTAATTACTGGCCCTCTACTTCTAATGCTTATCTTAAATATTTCGTTCTTTTCGTCATATGTAACAAATAACCATACATAAAAGTCTTCAATATAAGATAACTCGTTTACCATATTTGAAGCGCTTGAAGCATCTCCATTAAAGCTAGATACTATATCGTTTTCAAGTATTATATAAGCAAACTTATTCTTTGTTACTTTTAAATTAGAATAAATATATCCCATAAGTCTGATTTCTGAAATAGGTCTCATATATATAGGTTCATATATTTCTTGAAGATTTAAACTATATTTTTCTACTAAATCAGCTGCTTTATGAAGTGTTTTATCATCTGTTGGTTTAAACAAGAATCTATTTGAATCACTTATTATACCTATCATAAGCACTCTTGCTATTTCTTTATTTAGTTTAAAACGAGTTGTATTAGCAAGGTCAAGTAATATTTCACAAGCTGAACAAGCATTAGTGTCTATAAGCTCTAAATCAGAGAACTTTTCTATAAATGGATGATGATCTATTTTAATAACATGTTTAAAGTTATCTACACTAATCCCATCTACCCTTGCTTTATTAGGAACATCTAAAGTTATTATTAAAGAATCTTCATAAGAAATATTATCATCTATTTTATCTAGTTTACCAATAAATTTAAACTTAGAGACACTTTGACCAATTGCGTATACTTTTTTTTCAGGAAATGTAAGTTTTATCATATCTCTTAAAGCTATTTGACTAGAAATTGCATCAGGGTCAGGTCCAATATGTCTGACTATGTAGATAGTATTAAACTTTTTTATTTCATTATAAATTTTCTTTAATGTTTCTTTATTCATTTCTTAACTTCTTTCTATATTATATACTTAAATTATATGTATCTCTTGCTATCATTAATTCTTCATCTGTTGGTATTATGTATGCTGGAATGTTTGAATCTTCAGCTGTTATTCTAGTTTCAACTCCTCTTACGTTATTTGCTTCTTCATCAACTTTTACACCTAATACTTTTAGCCCATCTAACACTTCTCTTCTAGTACTAATAGAGTTTTCTCCAACTCCTGCTGTAAAGACAATAGCATCACATCCTTCTAGTTCAACATAATATTTAGCTATATAATCTATTATTCTTCTAACATACATTTTTTGAGCAAGTATACATCTATCATTACCTTTAGCTATTCCTTCTTCCACATCTCTTGAATCAGATGACACTCCGCTTATTCCAAGTAATCCACTTTGTTTATTTAGTATTGTATCCATCTCTTTAGGAGAAATTTTTAAAGCTTCCATCATATAAGGAACGATAGTAGCATCTATATCACCGCATCTACTTCCCATAATAAGACCTGCGTTTGGTGTAAGTCCCATAGAAGTATTAACACATCTTCCGTCTTTAACTGCACTTATACTAGCTCCATTACCAATATGGCAAGTAATTAGTTTAGTATTACTTCTTCCTAAGATTTCATTCATTCTTGCTGATACATATTTATGAGAAGTTCCATGTGCACCATATCTTCTGATTTTATAATCTTTAGCCCATTCATAAGGCAAAGCATAAAGATAAGTTTCTTCATTCATAGTTTGATGAAATGCTGTATCAAACACTACTGTTTGAGTAGCACCAGGAATTACTTCTTGTGCAGCTCTAATACCTACTATAGCAGCAGGATTATGAAGAGGTTCTAAAGCTGAAAGTTCATCTATTTTGGCAATAACATCTTCATCAACAACTACAGTCTTATCAAAATATGAACCACCTTGAACTATTCTGTGTCCTACTCCTTTGATATCATCTAAAGACTCTACTATATTATTGTCCATTAATTCTTTAATTAATATAGTAAATGCATCTTTATGAGTAGGTAAATCTACTTCTTTCTTTAGCTTTTCCCCATTCAATTTAACTGTATAAAAGCTTCCTTCTATACCTATTCTTTCAAATACACCACTAATTAGTACTTTTTCTTCTGGCATTTCATACATTTGAAACTTTAATGATGAACTACCTGCATTAACACTTAATATTTTCATATATTTACTTCCTTCCTTTTCACATTTCCTATTATATCAAAAACACTAAAAAAAACATACATTTTTCTTTATTTTTACAAATAAAAATGATTGACTTCAAATCAATCATTATTTTGTTTTTTTATAATTTTCTTCCAACTTGTCTTTAGTTCTGTTTTCATAGCCAAAATCTAGTTTTATATCTTCATAAGATATGTTTTTCACTCTACCACCTATTATATTATATGTTTAATAGGCTACTTTTATACTATAGTAAATCTTTTTCTATATTCTCTTCTTTTAAATCAAACACAAGCATATCTTCTAAAGCTTTTTCTATTAAATTAGAATCTAATTTTTCTTCTTCAACTCTAGCATGCTCAAGGCTCGGATTAATTACTGGATGCGTAGGCACAAATATTGTACAGCAGTCTTCATATGGAAGTATGCTTATTTCATAACTTCCTATTTTTCTAGCTAAACTCATTATTTCAAGTTTATCAAAAGCAGCAAGAGGTCTTATTATCGGATAAGAAGTTACATCATTAACAACTTTCATACTAGTTAAAGTCTGACTAGCTACTTGACCAATACTTTCACCATTTACTATAGCATTTGCTTTTACTCTTTTAGCTAGCTTTTCGCCAATTTTATACATCTGTCTTCTCATTATAGTTATCATATAATCCTTATCACAATTAGTATAAATAGCTTCTTGAATCTTAGTAAAATTTATTACATATAGCTTACCGGTATTACCATATTTTTTAAGAACTTTAGCAAGGTTTATAACTTTATCCCTAGCCTCTAAGGAAGTATGAGGAATACTTTCAAAATATATAAAGTCTAGTTTAACTCCCCTTTTCATAGTAAGATATCCTGCAACCACACTATCAATTCCACCACTAAGCATCAAAAGTGCTTTGCCTAAAGTACCAGTAGGATATCCACCTTTTCCTAAAGTTCCATTTTTATAGATATATACTCCTTCATTTCTAATTTCTATATTCACTAATGTAGCAGGTTTTTTAACATCCACTTTTACATTGCTTACATTCTTTAAAACAAATGCTCCAACTTGCTTAGACAAATCCATACTTCTTATAGGAAAAGATTTATCAGACCGATTAGTTTCTACTTTGAAAGTATCACCTTCATTTACTAAAGAAACCGCTATTTCATTTATAGCAATTACTTCTTTTTCTTCAGTAAAATAACATATATCTATTTCATGAATGCCAAATACATTCTTAAGTCTTTTAATAGCTTCTTCAGTATCATCTACTTCAATAAACATTCTATAATAGTCTTTCTTTATTACAAAATTTAACCCTGATAAAGCAGTTTCTATATTATTAGATAATGTATTTATAAAGAAACTTCTATTGTCTTTCTTAGTAGTTAATTCCCCGTATTTTATCATTATTAGCTTTTTCATATAAAAACCCTTCCTTTTTATTTTAATAACAAATTATTATAAGTTATTTTAAATGCTTCTATGAATTTATCAATTT
>ONXO01000085.1 GCA_900321795.1 uncultured Eubacteriales bacterium | reverse complement strand
TTAGAACTTTTTACTAAGCTAGATATAAACATCATAACAGCCACTATTGCTACTAATGCACATCCAACAAAAACCCCTATTTTCTTATAGTTTAATTTTCTAACCATTTATTTATCGTCTCCTATATTTATATTATAACTAAATAATCCTAAATTTAAAAGTGAAAGTTTAGAAAAATTTATTTTTACTTTTGGTTAAAATTAATTGCATAAAATCATGTAAATTGTTAAAATATAAATACATATTGAATAAGGGAGAAAAAAATGAATAATACAAAATCTAGAATAACTAATATTTTAATATTTATAATATTAACTCTAATGACATATTTTATTATATTTAATAATAGAGATATGAGTAATATTTTTGAAGCTATTAAAGATGTTAACATACTCTATATTTTACTAGGAATACTTTGCATGTTTATGTATTTTTTAATGGAATCTATAAATATCAAGAGAATTTTAAAAAACTTTAATCATAACATTAGTATATTTAAATCATTAAAGTTTACATTGATAGGCTTTTTCTTTAGTTCCATAACACCTTCATCTACTGGCGGTCAACCGGCAGAAATATACTATATGTCAAAAGAAAAAATAAATGCAAGTGTTAGTACGTTAGCTTTATTAATTGAAGTAAGTTCATTTCTATTATGCACTATTTCACTTAGCACTATTGCATTTATAGTAAATCCAAAAATAGTTCCAGGAAATTTAGTATATTTATTTATATTGGGTACAATTGTTAGTTTATTTATTTTAGCACTTTATACCATATGTATATTTTCTAAAAAGATAACAAAAAAGCTTGTAAATTTAGCAATAAAAATATTGAAATTATTAAAGATTAAAAATATAGACAATATAAAAGCAAATATTGAAGAAGGACTTCAAAAATATCATAATAGTGCTGATTATATAAAGAATCATAAAAAAGAAATAATACTTTCATATGTTACAGTTTTTATTCAAATAATATTTTTCTATTTAGTACCATATTGCATATATAAATCTTTAGGATTTACTGAAGTAAACGTATTTAGATTTATTTCATTGCAAGCTATTTTATATACTACTGTTTCATTTATACCTCTTCCTGGAAGTGTTGGAATAAGTGAAAGTGTATTCTTGCATATTTATAGTATAGCTTATCCAGAGGAATTAATAGCTACAAGTTTACTTTTGACAAGAGGTATTAACTTTTACTTATTTGTTTTTATAACAGCAATAATCTCAACAGTAGCAAGCTTTAAAAAGTCAAAATAAAATATGTGAAAAATTTTCATATATTTTATTGTTAATTTATTACTATTCCTTTTCATTTATTTAAAGAAAAAACACATGTTAAAATCAATATGTGTTTTTGTACTTTTTGCTACAAATATGTAACTTATAATTTAATTATACTTTCTAAAGCTAATTCTATCATTTCATTAAAAGACTTTTCTCTATCTTCGCTGTTTAGCTTTTCATTAGTAATAAATGAATCACTGATTGTCAAAATACATGAAGCTTGTTTTTCTAATACTCTTGCATTTAAGAATAAACTAAATGTTTCCATTTCTACACATTTGCAATTGTATTCATTTACTAATTTATTTAAATCTAATGCTTGATTGTAAAAGGATTCAGTTGAGTTACATGTTCCTTCTTCTAGTTTTATATTCATTTCTTTAGCAGTATTTCTTATTATTGTATCTAGCACATTAGATGAATAAACTTGTTTTTCTACAGATCCACTATAGTCTTTAGCATAATTGCTATCTGAATAAGAGCTAGTTGCTAAGAATAAATCTCTTATGTTTAAATCTTTTGTATATGATCCCGCAGAGCCTATTCTTATTATTGTATTTACATTATATTCAGTAAATAATTCATGTGAATAGATACCCATTGAAGGAATACCCATTCCACTAGAAAATATTGTTATTCTTTTGTTTTTATAGTATCCTGTGAATGCAAGTTCTCCTCTTATTTTGTTAACTAACTTTATATCAGTTAAATATTTTTCGGCTATGTATTTGCATCTATTAGGGTCACCTGGCATGATTACTAAAGGCGCAATGTCTTCTTTAGAAGCTTCTATGTGTGGAGTCATTCTTCTTCACCTTCTTCATTATTAGCTTCAAGCCTTACTAGAACTTCTCTAGGTTTAGAGCCATTTTGAGGCCCAATTATTCCTTTTTCTTCCATTATGTCTATTAGTCTAGCTGCACGATTGTATCCAAGTCTAAACTTTCTTTGTAAAAGTGAAGCACTTATTTTTCCTGTTCTAACAGCAAATTCGACTGCTTCATTAAATATTGGATCTTCTGCATCCATTTTAGCTTGTACTTCAGCTTCTTTTGCTTCTTCTTTAGGTGATTTATCTAGATTAGTCATATTTTCATCAAATACAGGCTTTCTTCCTGATGATTTTACAAAGTTAACTACTCTAGCTATTTCTTCATCTGATACATATGAACCTTGTATTCTTATTGGTGAAGGTTCACCAGGTGGCAAGAATAACATATCACCTTTACCAAGCAATTTTTCTGCCCCACCCATATCTAAGATAGTTCTAGAGTCTACAAATGATGATACCATAAAGCTTACTCTTGTTGGAATGTTTGATTTTATTATACCAGTTATTACATCTGTAGAAGGCCTTTGAGTTGCAACTATAAGGTGTATACCTGCTGCACGAGCAAGTTGTGTAATTCTCATAATGCTTTCTTCTACTTCTTTAGACGCTACCATCATTAAATCTGCAAGTTCATCTATTATCACTAATATAAAAGGAAGTTTTTCTAACTCTGGCTTTCTTGCTTTTTGTTTTTCAACATATTCGTTATATGAAGAGATATTTCTAGTTCCAGAATTTGCAAACAAATCATATCTTCTGTCCATTTCTATACATACTTTTTGAAGTGCAACTGCTGCCTTTTTAGGGTCTGTTACAACTGGCATTAATAGATGAGGTATGTCTTCATAGCAATTTAGTTCAACCTTTTTAGGGTCTACTAGAATCATTTTTACTTCATCTGGTTTAGCCCTCATTAGGATAGATGTTATTATGTTATTAATACATACTGATTTACCTGAACCTGTAGCACCCGCAACTAACATATGTGGAGCTTTGTTTATTTCAAAATATTGTATATTACCCATTATATCTAAACCTAAAGGAGCTAGAAGTTTTGAGTTATCAAGTTTTTTAGGTACACCGGCTAAAATGTCTTTCATCTTAACTTCACTAGTTGTAGGGTTAGGTATTTCTATTCCAATAGTGCTTTTTCCTGGAATAGGAGCTTGTATCCTAACTTCTTTAGCTGCTAGTGCAAGCGCTATTTCTCTATTTATAGAAAGTATCTTATTTACTTTAGTACCAGCTTTTAGTTCTATTTCATACTGAGTAACGGCAGGCCCAACGTGTACTTCTACTACTCTACCACTTATTCCAAAATCATTAAATACTCTTTCAAGTATCTTATTGTTATTAGTTATAAATTCTGTAGAATTAACTTTACCTTTATTCTTACTTCCTACTAATAAATCAAGTGGTGGTAAAACATAAGGAGTATTTTCTTTTATTTGTTCTTCTTCATAAGTAACTTCTTCTAAATGTGTCATAGGTGCTTCTTTAGTTGTTATTTCGTTAATATTAGTTATGATTAGCTTCTTTTCTTCTTCCTCTTCTTTGTCAAGTTCTTCAGCACCTATCTTTGCCATTTCTTCAACATTTAAAGTTTTCTTTTCACGTTTAAATAGTTTTATTATATATTTAAATATATCTGCTAATGTAATATTAAATATCATTATAAGTCCAAATGCTAATAGTATTCCTCCAACTATATAGGTACCTGTAATATCAAACAATGATACAAATGCAGTACTAATTAAAGCTCCTACTATTCCTCCACCAGTATAATTTATTAATGTTACACTTTCAAATGATCCAACTATATTATCCATAGTTTTACTAAGAATATCTTTTGCAATAACATCATTAGACTTTATATAATTTATATGTGCCATCATTAATATAACTATTATAAAAGCATATATTCCCATTAATCTTGCATTAAAATAATTTGGACTTTTTCTGGTTACTAAAAGATATCCTCCTAATATAAAACATATTATAAAGAATATAAAGAACCATGTTCCAAAAAGGAAAACAGCAAAGTTCCTAATAACTCTACCTACAGGTCCAAATTCTCCAAAGCCTAAAACACTAATTAGCATTAATGCTAACCCTTCTAATTCTTTAGTGTATCTAAATGGTTCTTTTGTTTCTTCTTTTTGTACTTTTTTCTTTGCCATTTTATTTCACTCCTAAACTTCTTTTGCACTTATTATTTTTTTATGAATACCTGGTTCTACTGACTCTAATATATTTAAAGAGGTTTCAAGTGAGATTTTATATTCTCCTTTATTATATTCATTTTCTGCTTTTGTAAGTGCAGCATCAATCTCTTTATAAGTACTTCTATATCTATTACCATAAACTATTGCCATTTCTGCCATTTTAGCAGTTCTAGTTAATTCATTAGATAAATTATATAATTTTAATACTAAATCTCTTCCAGTATCTACTCTAGTATTAAGTGTATTAATTACTATTGGTCTTCTTTCAAGCTCATCATGTATTAATGAAAGTCCTTCTTTTGCTTCTTCTAATTCTATGTAGTACTCTTTAGGTATAACCGGTAATTTATAATCTCTAATTTTAGTTTTAGAGTCTTTTATTATCTGTCTTATTTCAATCAATTGATCTCTAGCTCTTAATTCATCTTCTTTTAATGAGCCTAATGATTTAATAGCAATTTCCAATTTGTCTTCTACTTTAGTTAATTTTACACTTATTAAATCGCAATCTTTAGCTAATCTTGAATATGGTGTAATTTTTGTTAATGTTCTATCTGATACTGTTTTGTAGTTTTCTTTGACAGCATTTAAATTATTATTAATTTCATCTAGACTCTTTAGTTCTTCATCTGTTAAGGCATATGTTTCTTTTAATTCTTCAACTTCTTCAAATATATTTTTAACAACTTTAGTGAGTCTAACAAGTTTCTTATTAATTTGATCTATATATTTTTCATATTCTAGTTTGCTTTGTTTTTCTTTATCAAAATCAACATATAAGCTTTCAAAATAGTCTAGTATTGTTTTTAGTTCAAATATAGAATCTTCTAAGTTAAGCATTTTTAATCTATCAAATACATCATTTATTTTCTTTTCTGCTTCTTCTATATTATGATCTAAATTCATATATTCTATATTGTAACCATCTTTCTTCATTTTAGAGCTATATGATTTAATATCTAATATTTTCTTAGGAAGTACCATTTTACCAAGTAGTATTACTGTAGGTGTTTCATTTATTACTATTTTTATGTTTTTAATTAAATCATCTAAAGCATGCACTATTTTGCCTACTTCATCATAGTCATTCTTTTCCATAGCAATTTCAAAAGCACTTAAAAGCTTATTGATATTTTCAAATTGTAAATCAATATTATTTTCCATACCTGCATAGTCTTTTTTATTGTTTATGTATTTACTAGTAACTTCTCTATATAGTGCTTTTAATTTTGTTACTGCATTTCTATTTCTTTTTTCACTTTGTGTTAGTTCCTTTATTTCTTCTAGTAACATTTCACTATCTGTTTTCACATAATATATATCAAGTTCAGCTTTAGCAAGTATATAGCTAGCTTCTTTAAATTTTCTATCTTCAATTAAAGATGTTGCCTCCATTAACTCATCTGTTAATTTGGGAATAGCTTCTTCTTCAATTCTTTTATATCTGTTTTCCCATTTTTTATATCTTTCTTCTAATTTTTTTGTATTTATTAATGATTTAACTTTTTCCATTTCAGTAAGTATACCACTTGAAATTATAAGGTTTTTCAATGTTTCTAACCTTGATAATTCTCTCTCTTGTGTTCTTTTATTTCTTGCTTGCAAGCCAAAAAGAGCTCCTGTTATTAAGCCTACTGCAATTAAATATATAACAATTCCGCCTAGTATAATAGCACTTGATGTCATTTTTCCACCTACTCTCTAATAAATATTTTATCACATAAGCCTCTTTTCTAAAAGAGAAAGTTATGTTTTTTGTATCTTTTTAAATGAAATGTAAAGAAAAAGCTTGATATTTACACGTTTTTTTAGTATACTTTATTGCATGGAAGAAATGGCCACTATATTTAGTAAGTAACGCGTTTATTAGTTAAACTTGGTAAGTAACTAAAGCCATTAGTGAAAACCTTTGGATGAACACCCTATTTATGAGAATATGGATAAACATCTCTTTCAAATATTTGATAAAGGAGGAGTTTATATGTCAAGATACACTGGACCTGCTTTTAAGAAATCTAGAAGACTTGGATTTTCAACACTAGAAAGTGGTAAAGAACTTAGAAAAAGAACTTCTGCTCCAGGACAACATGGAACAAATAGAAAGAAACTAAGCGAATACGGAATCCAATTAGCTGAAAAACAAAAAGTTAGAATTATGTATGGACTTACTGAAAAGCAATTTAGAAGAACTTTTGAACTTGCTGGTAAGAAAGAAGGAATGCATGGTACTAACTTACTAATAATGCTAGAAAGCAGACTTGATAATTTAGTATATCGTATGGGACTAGCTAAGACTAGACGTGCTTCAAGACAACTTGTTAATCACGGACACATCTTAGTAAATGGTAAATCAGTAGATATCCCATCTTACCAAGTTAAACCAGGAGACAAAGTAAGTGTTAAAGAAGGATCTATGAATCATCCAGTAATTAACGAATGTTTAGAAAATACAACTAACAGAGTTAGTTATGTTACATTTGATTCTAAGAAAAAAGAAGGTACTTATGTAAGATACCCTGAAAGAGAAGAACTTAATGCTGAAATTAATGAATCTCTAATAGTTGAATACTATAATAGATAGTAAGCTAAAACCTGACAAATTGTCAGGTTTTTTAATGCTTATTTGCACTGAGCACACTCTACTTCTCCATCAGCAAAAGTATAGTCTATCGTTCTATTTAATTTGCCATTATCAACAGTATATTTAACTATAGCAAATTTAGTGTTATTGTCATCTAATGCTTCTAGAGATAATATATAATTATTATGAACTTCTATTTTATCTCTATATTTAAGAATGTCCTTGCTTATGTCATTTGGATAATAAAGTCCACCTTGAGTAGTTGTAAAATTCCCCAAAAGATTTAACTTATTATCATAAATGTATACATGATTACTGCCAACAGCCATAACTAAATATTCATTTTTATTATTTATATCTTCAATTTCATCTATACTGATATTATATTCCATAGTAGATAAGAAATAATCAATATAATAATTATCAACCATTTGACTCATTTTAGCTAATAATTCATTATGACTTAAGCTAGCTGCAAATAGCTCATCATGTGAAACTGGTTGTAATTTTTTTCCGTTTTTTGATTCAAAATAAACATCTATTGAATTATCTTGATTGATAGTCATTTTTCTAGTAATTCCATATTTACTAGCTAAAGATGCATTTTTAATAGACCTAAGATAATAACTTCTATCATTTATTTTTGCATTTAATTCTTCAAGAGAGTAGCTTTTA
>ONXO01000051.1 GCA_900321795.1 uncultured Eubacteriales bacterium | reverse complement strand
ACTTTCACCGCTTGGTAAGATTATCTTTTTTACTGTTTGTTCATTAAGTGTTAGTGTTCCTGTTTTGTCTGTTGCTATTACTGTAGCACTTCCTAAAGCTTCAACTGCATTAAGTTTCTTTACTAGTACGTTTCTTTTAGCCATTTTATTTGAGCTTATTGAAAGAGATAGTGTTATTACCATTGGAAGTCCTTCTGGAATAGCTGATACTGAAAGAGCTACTACTAAAAAGAATATTTCTCTTGTTGTATAGTTTTTAAAATATAAAATAAATGATATTACAAGAGCTAGTAGTGCAATTATCATTCCTAGTTGTTTTGTAAACTTTTCCATTCTTATTTGAAGTGGTGTCGGTGTTTCTTCTTTTTCTAATACTTCTTTAGCTATTTTGCCTATTTCGGTATTTATTCCAGTTGATACTACTACACCTTTAGCTCTCCCTCTCATTACTGATGTACCAACATAAGCCATGTTGAATCTATCATTTAGTATTGTATCTTTTTCTAGTACTTTGCTATTTTTGTCTCTTGGAATACTTTCACCTGTTAGAAGTGATTCATCTATACTTAGGTTTTGAGTTTCAATTAATCTTATATCAGCAGGAACTCTTGTTCCACTTTCTAAAAGAACAATGTCACCTATTACCACTTCAGTAGACGGTATTACTTTTATTTTTCCATCTCTTATGATAGTAGCTTCTACTTTTATTAATTTTGTTAGGTTTTCACTAGCTTTATCACTTCGATATTCTTCATAAGCTCCTAATATTGCATCAGATACTACCACTATTAGGATAAATATTCCATCAGTTATTTCATTCACTATAAAAGATAGTATCATGGCAATTAAAAGTATGTATACAATTGGAGAAGCAAATTGACTAAAGAATATTCTTATGAACCCTTTTTGCTTCTTTTTTGGTAATTCGTTTTTTCCATATTTCTTTAGCCTTTTACTAGCTTCTTTAGATGATAAACCTTCTTTAGATGTATTTAATTCTTCTAGCACATCACTAGTTTTTATAAGATGCCAATCTTTCATATTCTTTTTCCCTTTCTATTTATTTGTGTAATTATAATAATTTATTTCCGATAATTCTTCACTTACACTTTCTAAATCATCAGCATCAACTTCTGTTTCAAGTACGTTTTCTATTTCAAGAATTAAGCTAGAGATAGATGCAAACTCTTTATAGTTAATACCATATCTATTAAGTATTTCTATATGAGAATCTCTTAGTATTAAACCATTCTTTCTCTTTTTTAATTCATCAGTTAATTTAACTTCACTTATTATTTCTTCAATATTTATTTCATTACCATTTATTTTCATATCTATATTTTACCTTAAAAAAGAAAAAAAGTCATTATTTTGTGAGTGTTTAATTTTTTATTATTTTTGCTTATAAAAAAAGTGGCTATTGTAAACCACTTTTGCTTGCTTTTACTTTTTCTTCTATTTCTTTTAGTTTTATAGCATTAGTCTTTTCTATTTGTTTCTCTGCTATTTGATAGTTCATTGAAAGTCCTATTACAAATATGAAAGCTAACATATAGAACCAAACCATAAGCATGATTATTGAGCTTAGACCTGCATAATATAGGTTATATGTAGCTAAGTTTTTAACATAGTAGGAATATATTATTGTTGTAAGGAACCATCCAACTGTTGTAAATAAAGCTCCTTTAGTTACATAGCTCCCTTTAATGTGTTCGTCCGGTGCAATTACATATATCCATTTTATTGATATATAAATCATAAATAATGTTAATGGTAAGTTTAGAATAGGATAGAATAATTCAAGTGTTTGTACAAAAGCATTGTTAAAGCCTATCCCTTTTAGTATATCTATTATTTGACTACCAAATACAGGAACAATTAGCATAAATGTTAATATTAAGAATAATACTACCGTTAATGCAAATGCTTTAGGCCTTCTTTTTAAGTATGATTTATTATTTATGTTAAATATCATATTAGAAGCTATTATTATTGCATCTGCACCATTACTTACTATAAAGAATGCTACTGCAATGTATATTATAAAGCCTATATTCATTCCTTGATTGGTTATCATAGGTGTTAAGAAGTTTGCTACTTCTGATGAGAAATTCTGTTCAAAAAATGCTCTGATATAATTTGTCGATAAGCTTAGATTAGAAGCTATTATGAGTAATATAGATATTACTGGCACAATAGCTATTATGAAATAATATGCTAAGCTTGGTGGAAGAGTTAACATTTCAGGTTTATTCATGTATTCATAAACCTTAATTATAAATCTTTTGAATTTAGCCCACATGCTGATCCTCTTTGTTTTTTCTCATCATTATTAGTGCTTCATTGATTGCATCATCTATAGTTGTAGATTCACTTACTATCATATGATATCCTAGGCTAGCTCCATAATTATATGGTAAGTTTTTAAACTCTTTAACTAGTTTATTTACATATGTTAATATTTGTTTTTCATCATATCCTACTAGATAAATTAAGAACTCATTACCGTTTGTTCTAACTATTTCACTGTTTTCTCTTTGCGTATTAATTAATATTCTCGCTGCAGCTTGTATTTGTTTATCACCTTCTTCATGACCTTTAGAGTCGTTTATTTCAGCAATGTTGTTTAAGTCAACTATTACTATAGTTTGGGGATAAACTTTATTAGCTTCCCAGTATACTAAATTATCATTTAAATAATTTCTGTTTTTAAGATTTGTCATTACATCTAAATATAACATTTTGTCTTCTTTTCTTATTTTTTTAGTTATCTTAATTTTTCTTCTAAATTTAACCATGAAAAATGTTACTGCTGATGCAAGTATTAAAATGTATATTATATTATTTACTATAAATTCTATTATAACATTTCTATTGATATTTTCAATTGAACTAGTTGATGCTAAAGACATTACTTCATTTGTTCCCAAAGTGCTTACATAGAAGGAAAATAGATTTGATAGTACTATTTTATTTCTTTGTAGTAAGAAGTTGTTACCATTGTTACTTTCTCCAATATATTTTATTACATAGTTTTTAAGATCTTTATTTTTATAGAAGTCATATACATATTTTTCCATTACTACTATATCTTCTTTGTTTAGAGATTTAATAAGTTCACTATAACTAGAATAAGTTTGTGTATTAATGTTTAAAGATTTTAAATATGATGTTAAAGAAGTATTTGATAAAGTTTTTACAGTTCTGTATATGGATTTTATATCATTTATTTGTGTACTATTATTATTACTTGTCACTACAGCATATTCTATATTTCCTAAATAAGAAGTAGTAGAATAATTTGCATTAGTAATATTGTAATAATTCATCATTATATCTACTTTATTGTTGTTTAAACCTTCTATCGCTTGATTAATGTTATTATAATTAATATATTTGTATGTTGCTCCTGTCATCTTACTAAATAAGTCTAGGTATTCATTTGTTAATCCACTAAATGTTCCATATATTTTGCCTTCAAAAGGCATGTTATCAATATAACCAACTATCAAATCATCAGATGTTATGGTTTCTTTTTCTATTTGACTTATATTGTTTGAGTTATAGTATAAATTTAATAAAGCACTGCTAAAAGAAGAACGCGTATTTTCTTTCCACCTATTAAAGTATTTAGTTAATACACTACTTAAAGTAGATGTATTATCTGATAATGATAACACATAATGTGAATGCAAGCCTTCAATATGATATACAATGTTATATTTATTATTTATTATTGAATTTATATATTTCTGTAATGGTAATATTGCATAAATTATTGTGTTATCCATATCTTCAGT
>ONXO01000061.1 GCA_900321795.1 uncultured Eubacteriales bacterium | reverse complement strand
TCAGCTTATAAAAATTCAGAAGCTTTAGAATTAGTGGGTGCAGATGCTAAAGTAACTAAACCCGATAAAACAATAGATGAAATAAAAAAGGACATAATAGATAAAGAAGATAATGACATAATTGTAATAATTAATGAAGAAAATGGTTTATATAAATCTGAAATAATTACATATGAATATGTAGATGCAATAACTCTTCAAATGTTAACAACTAACTTAAATAGCATCAAAACGAACATAGCCTTAGCCGAAAGTAACTTGTCAGAAGAAGAACTAGCTAAGATTTATAATAACATTGAAATTACAAGAACATATTTAACTGATGAACTTGATGAAAACTATGAGCTTATGGAAACAATAGGCAATTTCCTAATTCCAGTATTCATCATGCCATTCTTCTTCCTAATACTTTTGGTAACACAAATGATAGGTGCTGAAATAAATGAAGAGAAAACATCTAAAAGCATGGAAATAATAATATCAAGTGTGCATCCTAAAGTGCATTTCCTAGCCAAAATGATAACATCAAACCTTTATGCAATAATTCAAAGTTTCCTTCTTATTCTGTATATAGTTTTAGGCCTAGCACTTAGAATGGTAGTAACTAAAACAACACTTGTAGCCTCATTTGGTGAAGAAGGAGTAAACTTAGTAAATACATTTATAGAAAGTGGAATGTTAACAAATATATTAAAATGCTTACCATTTATAATTCTAATGATAGTATTAAGCTTTATAGCATATTCACTTTTGGCTGGAATACTCGCATCTATGACAACATCACAAGAAGATTTTTCACAGCTTCAAACACCTTTAATGGTTGTAATAATGTTAGGTTACTTCCTAAGCATAATGGCTTCAACATACGAAAAATCAACATTTATAATAGTTCTTTCTTGCATACCATTTATATCTTGTATATTATCTCCAGTCTTGCTATTTTTAGGACAGATTGGCTTAGTAGAAGTACTCATTTCAGTAGGGCTTTTACTACTAACAATTTACTTATTAATTAAATATGGAATAAGAATATACAAAGTGGGAATATTAAACTATAGCTCAGACAAACTATGGCAAAAAATGCTAAAATCATTAAAAGTAAAAGATTAACACCCAAGAGGTGTTTTTTTCTTACATTTTGGACTAGATAAATAATCTAACTTATGTTAACATATATAATAGTGATGTACATGAAAGAATACAAAAAAATAATAGCTTTAGCATTTCTGTTTATTTTGCTTATAATATCTAAAGTTTTTATAACTACAGAAAACATAGGAAATATATTAATAAGTAAGTTAAATGATGATGATACTAAAACTGTAACAGTAGAAATAAAAAATAAAAGCAATATATTTAAAACAAAATGTTCTTTAGACAATGAAAACTGGATAGAATCTAAAAATTCAAAATGTATATTTGACTTAAAAGATGGAGTATATACAGTATATATAAAAAATAAAGTAAGTAAAGATTCTAAAAACTTTATTGTTTCAATAAATGAAATTAAATCTTTTGAATTAGATACAGATAAATACTACCTAGCAATTGATGAGACATTTCAGGTAAAAAGCGTTATTGATTATGTAGGGGCAGTAGATTTAGGAATAAAGTATACATCAGATGATGAATCTATAGCTACTGTTGATGAAAAAGGATTAATAACTGGAAAAGGCGTCGGTACAACAACAATTCATGTAGTGCCAACTAACTTTGATGAAAAAACTATGGAAATAACTGTAACAGATTTAATAGAACCTTATAGACTTGATTTAAGAAAACCAGTAATTCCTTGTGAACACTATACAGAAGAAGAAGCACATTTATTAGATGATATTTTAGCAAATAGAGTTAAATATAAAGGTGAAGGGTCACGTGCTGCTCTAATAGAAGTATTAAGATTTATAACGCTTAACTTTAAATATAAAGTGCCTTACTTTTATGAACATGGAAGACTTGAAACACATTATGAAACACAAAATAAAGTAGATGGAGAAGGCAGATACTATCACAAAGGACTTTATCTATCAAAAGATAAATACGATTCAATTGAATATGTTTATGAAGACAAGAAAATGTGGGGTTGTCCTCTAACAAATTACGATACTACTGACGGATGGATTTATGGAAAAAAATATCCTAATGGACTTGATTGCTCAGGATTTGCAACATGGGCATTATATAATGCGGGAATAGATGTAGGAGACATAGGTGCAGGAATAGGTGAAGAATATGATTTATCTGATGTAGGAGAGTATCACGCACTTACTTGGGAATATGCAAATTATGGAGATTATAAAGTGGGCGATTACATATCTTTCTGGGGACATGCAGCTTTCATTGCTGGTAAAGATGATACTAATTTATACATTGCGGAGTCTCTAATTACAGGTGTAAGAATGAGAACACTAAATTATAGAAATAGGAATTCTTCTCTATATAAAATATTCTCTTATATAAATACACTTGATAATGTATTTACTGAAGACGGAGAATATACAGATATGTGGTAAATGAGATGTAACAAATCTCATTTTTTTTAGAATATAAATGTTGAAAAATGCATCGCACATGACATGATGATTATGGTGATAAAATGAATAAGAAAAAATAGTAAAGTTGCAAAAATATTTGAAATGATTACTAAAAATATTAATGTTTTTTTCTTTAAATTATGATATCATTAAAGTATGAAAAGTAGTAAGAGTATAAGATTTTTATTAGTTATTGGAACATTTCTAGCAATATACTTCATAGATTATTATCAAGAAGAAATAGTATCATTTTTAAAAACTGGAGTTAGCTATTCATATACATTAAATGACATACCAGAGTATGATGGAAAAGATTATGTAATAATAAATGATAACATACCTGATTTTGATGATGAGTATAAAACAGAAGTTTCTTTTGAAATGTATAGTGAATTAGATTATCTAGGTAGATGTGGAGAAGCCTTTGCCAATGTTAGCTTAGACACAATGCCAGATGGACCAAGAGGAAGTATAGGAAGTGTTAAACCGACAGGCTGGCAAACAGTAAAGTACGATATAGTAGATGGCAAATACTTGTATAATAGATGTCACCTAATTGGATATCAACTAACAGCAGAAAACGCTAATAAGAAGAATCTGATCACTTGCACTAGACAAATGAATGTAGGCACTATGCTTGAATATGAAAACAAAGTAGCAAATTACATAAAAGAAACAGGTAACCACGTTCTTTATAGAGTAACACCAATATTTGAAGGTAATAATCTCTTAGCAAAAGGAGTTCAAATGGAAGGATATTCTGTAGAAGATGAAGGTAAGGGAATAAAATATAATATATTTGTTTATAATGTTCAAAACGAAATAGAAATAGATTATTCAACAGGTGAAAGCAAATTAAAATAAACGCCTAAATTTTTAGACGTTTTTTCTTAATACCTAAACATGCCATACTTATAGCCATAATCATAAAAAGTAATGAGTAAACTGCTAAAGGAATAAACACATAAATATTTTTATATTTATTAATAAAACTTTCAAGAGAAATAAGAAAATATATAACTATCATAAATAAGATAAATATAATAATCATAATAACATTAAGAGTCTTCATTTTTGTAATCTTAAACATACTTTTTATAGAAGTTTTTATAAAGAAAAGAGAAAATGAACAAGTAAATGACATGAACATAACCCAAAATATAACTGAAAAGTTTTCAATGTTTTTAATAAAGTTAAGTATGCTTATATTTTTTAAAACTACATATGAAGGAAAGGTATATAGAGAAGAAACATTAACTCCAAGTACCCCAATAATTGTAGTAATAACACTTGCTAAAATAAAGAAAGATGAAATATAAGCAATGACAACAGCTTTGGTAATATTTTTACTATCAGTAATATTACTCTTCGGAATAATTAAAGTTAGGAAAAGTGGAACAATTTGAAGGATGCTTGTAACTAAAGAGCCCTTACCAATATGTGATACTGCACTATTAAGAATAGGTTTATAGTTTTCAAAATCAATTTCAAATAATAAAGTAAGTCTACTAAATATAAACAAAAATACAATTGTAATAATAATGATGGTTGCACATCTAGCAGCAATATCAAAGTCTTTAAACATAGCAAAAAATATAGGAGAAGCAAGTAATAGGCTAATTATAAAAGTAGGAGTTTCAGTCAAGTACTCACTAGCTACAAAAGTAGAAAATCGCCAAAATACAATAATT
>ONXO01000045.1 GCA_900321795.1 uncultured Eubacteriales bacterium | reverse complement strand
ATATCAGCATACATTATTACTTTACCAGAAGCATTTCTAGCTGCTCTTCCTATTGTTTGAATTAAAGATCTTGTGCTTCTTAAGAATCCTTGCTTATCCGCATCCATTATAGCTATTAAGCTTACTTCAGGAATATCGATTCCCTCTCTTAATAGATTTATTCCGACTACTACATCTATGACTCCTAAGCGAAGATTTCTTATTATATTCATTCTTTCTAAAGTCTTTATTTCATTATGTAAATAAGTTACTTTAATGCCTATTTCTTTTAAGTAATTAGTTAATTCTTCGGCCATTCTTATTGTTAAAGTTGTAATTAGTACTCTTTCATTTTTCTTTATTCTATCATTAATCTCTCCTATTAAATCATCTATTTGACCTTTAGTAGGTCTTACATCAATAAGTGGGTCTAATAAGCCAGTAGGTCTGATTATCTGTTCGGTTACTTTGTTATCCACAAGGCTTAATTCATAGTCTCCTGGTGTTGCTGATACAAATATAGCTTGGTTTATTTTTTCAGTAAACTCATCAAACTTAAGTGGCCTATTGTCAAGTGCTGAAGGAAGTCTAAATCCATAATCAACTAGTGTTTGTTTTCTCATTCTATCACCATTATACATAGCTCTTACCTGAGGAAGTGTAACGTGTGATTCATCAACTACAAGTAAGTAATCTTCTGGGAAGAAATCCATTAAGGTTGTAGGTGTTTCTCCTTCTTCTCTTAGCGAGATATGTCTACTATAGTTTTCTATACCATGACAATAGCCTGTCTCTTTAAGCATTTCTATATCATACATACATCTTTGTTTTAGTCTTTCTTTTTCTACTATCTTGCCTTCAGAATCTAATTCTTTTAATCTCTCATTAAGCTCATGCTCGATTCTTTCGATAGCGATTTTCATCTTTTCGTCACTTGTTACATAGTGAGAAGCTGGCGAGATTGATACAGATTTTTTATCATTTACTATAACGCCAGTTAAAGTATCAAACTCACTGATTCTTTCTACCTCATCTCCAAATAGTTCTATTCTTATACCATTTTTTCTTTCGTTTACAGGTATAACTTCAATAGTGTCTCCATTAGCTCTGAAAGTTCCACGTTTAAAATCAATAACACTTCTTTCATAAAGCATGCTAACTAGTTTTTCAAGAATAACATCTCTATCAATAATGTCACCAACTTGTATATTCAACATTTTGTTTACATATTCTTCTACTTCACCGACACCATAAATGCAAGAAACACTTGCGACTACTATAACATCATCTCTTTTTATTAAGCTACTAGTTGCAGCGTGTCTAAGTTCATCTATCTCATCATTTATAGATGAGTCTTTTTCAATGTACAAGTCTTTACTGGGAACATAAGCTTCTGGTTGATAATAGTCATAGAAAGATACAAAATACTCCACTTTATTATTAGGAAATAGTTCTTTTAATTCTCCATAAAGCTGCCCTGCAAGTGTTTTATTGTGTGCTAAAACGAGAGCAGGCTTTCCTACCTTTTTAATTACATTAGCAATAGTAAATGTTTTACCTGTACCAGTAGCTCCCAAAAGCACTTGATACTTTTTATTATTTTTTAATCCATTAACAAGTTCATCTATAGCACCCGGTTGATCTCCACTAGGTTCGTATTTGCTTACTAAATCAAAGTCTCTATGCTCGCGTATTAGTTTCATAATTTTTACCTTTCTATTATATTATTATTTCCAAATTACTAATTATTTAATCTTCATTTTCTTCTTCATCTAATTGTTCAGTTACATATAAATATTCTAATAATTCTTCAAATTCTTCATCCATTAATAATCATTCCTTTTTCTTTAGCATTATTTTATCATTAATATATAGAAAAAGCCAGCAATCAGCTAGCTAAAATTGTTTTAAATAGTTTTATTCCAAAAGCTAGATACATCGCAAGAAGCTGAGTATGGCCTAGGGCTTGGCATATCTAGTTTAATTATCATAGGTATTTTGAAAGCTGATCCAAATGCTACACATGTTCCAGGAGATAATACTTTCATTTTTTCTATTACATCTTGAGATATATTTGGAAGCATTTCTTCTACATATTTTATATCTTTAGGATGTGTCATTTTAAAGATTAAGAAATTTGAACACTGTGAAATAACTGTATCTGATATTTCTACAGGTCTTTGTGATACAATATCTAATATAATTCCGTATTTTCTTCCTTCTTTAGCAATTCTATCAAATATGTTATAGCCTAATAAATAAACATCTTTATCACTTTGAATATATCTGTGTGCTTCTTCCAAGAATAAGTGAAATGGTATTGTTTCTTGTATGGCATTTTCTTTAGCAAAATCAAATAGTATTCTTGAATAAATCTTTACTATAGCTTTTGAATATATATCATCTATGCCTTCTAAATTAATGTTAATAATTTGTGACTTTTTTCCTTCACTTCTTAATAAATCAGTTATAAATTGTGAACTAGAAACATTTTTATTTCCATCAAAGAAATCTCCAATGTTTTGATGTATTAAATTATGTAATCTAACTCTTAAAAGCTGAGCATCATCATGCATGTTTTTATTTTGATTAAACCCTTCACTTATTAAAGTAAACTCTAAAGCTTTTGCTAAGTCTTTTAACGTATAAATTGAATCTTTAGGCGGATTAATTTCATTCATGTCATCATCTATATGTTTAAGAATATATTCAGTAATAAGCACTTCTTCTCCAAATCTTCCTTTAGAATCTATTGCAAAGCATTCACTAAAGCTTCTGGTATAGCCTATTCCAGGTATGGCTGAATCAAAGTTAAATTCATTAGTATGACAAGCATCTATTACACTGAATATGTTGTCTTTCTTTTGCTTAGTACTTTCAGTACTATATAGTACTGTCAGAAGTGCTTTAGCTATTATATTATTTTTTGTTTTTATGGCTTCAGGTGTTTCTAAGTTAAATATCTTGGCATATCTAATCGCACGATCAATTATAGTTAATTGTGTATGCTTATCTGCTTGCAGTAAAATCCCAAAATCATCTACAGTCATTAAATTTAAGGGTATATTTATTAAATTATCATTATTTTCTCTAACTTTAGAAGTTATGAACTTATAATTATAATTAGGATTTATATTATTTATATCTTTAAAAGCATTTTTATATTCGCCAAAAGAGTCAAAAAATATGAAGTTTGCATTATATGCAAATGCTTTTTTATTTTGTAAAATATTTTGAATGATTCTAGCTACACCACAAGATTTACCACTTCCTGAGTTACCAAATATACACATATGATTGGCAAATAACTCATTAATAACCGGACACACTTTAAAGTTTTTATATGTTCCACTTGTTCCAAGAACAAAACTTTTTTCATTTTCTGTACCTATAAGTTCAAACAATTCACCTTGGTTTATTATTCTTATATTACTATTTAATGAAACTTTTCTTAGTAATCCAGTATGATATTTGCCATCAGTAAATTCGCCTAAAAATCTAACTTCTATTTCTTTTTCCTTTACTTCTACGATTTCACCTAATATTTTTTGATTATCATTTTCGAATATTAAGTGTATATTTAGTAAGTCTCCGCCAAAGTGTTCATTACCTTTATTTTCAATTATTGCTTTTGTATCACTAATATATAAAATTCTGCCAAACATCATAGCACCTCTTTACTCTATATAAATAATAACACACATTTTTAAAATAGAAAAGAAAAAACTAGATTTCTCT
>ONXO01000112.1 GCA_900321795.1 uncultured Eubacteriales bacterium | reverse complement strand
GCACGGATGGCGATTTATATACACACCATATAATTTGCCACGCGAATTTCCAATTAAAACGTGGACATGTGTTGGTCTTGCAAAATATGCGATTGGATTACATGCGCTATCTGTACAAAGACCAGATGCACTTTACAAAAGAATTCATGATTAAAAAAGTCCGGAAATAAATCCGGACTTTTTTCTACTTATTTGCCAATTGTTTTTTGATTATATACGTTTGGATGATTCCAAATATATTTGATACCGTCCAATATAAAACTAAACCAGCCGGCATCCATGCAAACATAATCGTAAATATGATTGGCAACCATTTCATCACACGTCCAGTTGATGCCGCAATATCGTTTGCATTTTTATCTGTTTTGGTATGTGGCGATTGCAAATACTGTTGCAACCACATTGTTGCACCCATCAATATCGGCAATATAAAGTACGGATCCATGGCGGCCAACTCGTGTATCCATAAAAATCCTGCATTGCGCATATTTACCGAAACCAACAATGCTTTATATAATGCAAAGAAAATTGGAATCTGTAACAACATCGGTAAACATCCCGACATAGGCGATGTTTTATGTGTTTTGTACAAATTCATCATTTCCATTTGCAAACGCATTTTGTCATTTGCATACAGTTTTTGTATGCGCTGCATTTCTGGTTGCATGCGTTGCATTGCGATAGAAGACGCATACGATTTACGTGTCAATGGCCACATCAACAAACGCAATAATATGGTCAGCAATATTATCGCAACACCATAATTCATAACAAAAGAATTCAATATGTTTAATATCCACAACAATGGTTCCGCAAAGAACCAAAACCAACCATAATCAACTGTCTTATCTAATCCAGAAATACTGGTTGCGGCGGCATCCAATATAATCTGGTCGCGCGGCCCAGCATAAATAGTTGTGTTAAATAAACCAATATCACCAGGTTTTACAACCACAGGCGCCGCAACCGAATCTGCCATATATTTTTCTGCAACAGATTTTGCACGTATTGTCTGATCAGGCGATTTAATTTGGGCAATTGTTTGCCAATACTGGTCGGCAAACCCAAAGAAACCATTTGTTGTAGAATACGCATACGATTTTTTATCCAAACTGCGCCAATCGTTATAACGAATCTTGGAATTGGTATTCGTAATTGCACCCGTTGATACGCCCGCCGCGTTTTCATGTCCATTGCGAACCATGCGCGCATAAGGTGCAAATGTTAAATCACGATTTGTTTTATTTTCAATTGTATCTGTAACAGTAATCAGATATCCATCAACCGTGACATCACGTGCAAACACAACGCCATCACTGTTACGCCATACCATTTTGCCGTCTTTTTCTGTCCATACTGTCTTCGCATCGGGTGCGGTTGTTCCAGTCGCAGTCATACCGACTTCGGCAAAATCACTTTCCCCCGAAAGCAACGTCACACGTTCGCCATTATCGTCTTTGGCATTCGCAGCATAATCATTCAAGGAAATTTTTGATACACGCAACCCGCGCATATTGGCTTTGATTTTATCGCTGCTGATTTCACGTGCCGGCATTTCAATATTATCAGTTGCGACAATCGCGATATCTGCATCGGTTGGCGTTGGTTTGTCTTTGGGGGCAGTCCACATACTGATTAACCACCACGTTCCCATAAACAAAATCAGCCACCATAAAAAACCACCCAATTTTGATTTCGGCTTTGTTGTACCCGCATTGCGATTCGCATTCCATGCGGCAAACCCAGAATTATTATTCAGATATTGCACCATCATTTACCCCTTTAGATTTTTCAAGCAACGGCGACGTTCCATCCACCAATTCAATATATACACCAATATACCAATCGTAATAAATGCGTCCGCAATATTAAACGATGGCCAATGCGCACCACCAATATGAAAATCCAGAAAATCAATTACCGCACCAAAACGCAAACGATCAACCAAATTTCCAAGCGCCCCACCAATAATTAAAATCAACGGTGTGCGTTCGTAATGTTTGCACCGCATAATCAGGTAATACAACAACAATGCAATTATGACACCCGTTGCAATAATCATTATCAATGGTGCATTGTCGCCCAACGTGCGAAACAGCGAGAACGCCGTTCCTGGATTCCACGTGAAAACAATATTAAAAAAGTTTGTCACACGCGCCATCAAATATGGTACGGGAATCACCGACCACGCCGGTCCCCAAACAAATGCGGATCCGGTAATCAAAAATAATAATATTCCTTTGGCAATTTGGTCTAATGCAACAATCCCCAAAATGGCCAAAAATGTTTTTAATGTCTT
>ONXO01000050.1 GCA_900321795.1 uncultured Eubacteriales bacterium | reverse complement strand
ATTTTTGAATAAAAATAGACGCTAAAAAACGCGCCTACTTTCTTAATCCTAATTTTTCTATTAGCTCACGATATCTAACAACGTCAGTACGCTTTAAATATGCAAGTAAACTCTTTCTTCTACCTACTTTTTGTAGAAGACCTCTCTTAGAATGGAAATCATGAATATGTTCTTTTAAATGTTCAGTTAATTCTTTAATTTCTTCAGTTAAAATAGCAACTTGAACTTCTACAGAACCAGTGTCATTTGCACCTTTTCCATATTCCTTAACTAATAATTCTTTTCTTTCTTTAGTTAATGCCATTTCTAATTACTCCTTTCTTATAAATACGGTTTAATCTTAGTAAAAAGTTCGGAGAATCTCTAAACCAAGAAAAAACTTACTACTAAAGTATACTAAATTTTATGTTAAAAATCAAGTGAAATGTGTACCAAATAGGCTCTTTTTTGCATGAAATAGTATATCAAAGAAAAAAACTATGAAAAACTCATAGTTTGTAAAATTGAGAATAACATTATTAGCATAACTCCAATACCTGTTGTAGAAAGCATAACCATAGTTCTTTTTTCCATTCTATCAAGTCTTTCTTTATACTTAGTTTCTCTACTCTTAGCTTGTAAACTTGATATAGTTCTTGAAAAAACTATTAATTGTTCTTGTTTCCTTTCTTGAGATCCTAATCCCAATCTATAAAGTAACCTCATCATTCTCATTGAATCTCTAACTGGATATTTCTGTGCAAATTCCATATAAGGGTCAATAGATGAATCACCTGAATCAATTTTATTTACTAATTCTCTTAAGCCGTCTTTAAATAAAGCAGGCGCACTATCAATTGACTTTGACAAAGCAACTGGAACTGTATAATGTTGAATTAATATTTCCAAACTCTTTAAATAGTAAGGAAGTAATAAGTCAATTTCATGTAAATGTTTTTTATAATAACTCCTCAAATTTGAATATCCACTTTTAAATATAAAGAAAGCTGCAGCAAAACACGCTATTAAATTAATAAAGTTTAAATTGGATATAAACACAAATACTAAAACGACTAAAACTATTAAAGCATTTTGAATTCTCTTCTCAAACAATTTATCAGAATCAACTTGATCGCCATATTTAGCAGCTACATAAAAATCATAATCATCTTCTTTTAATAGTTTAAAAAGCAATTCGTTATCTTTAACAAACTTATTACCATCAATATTCCCTCTTGCATAAAGAACAATAATTATAATAACGCCTATAATAACAATTTCCCACATCATTCGGCACCCACATCCTCGTTATAATATTTTTCTCCACTTAATAAGAAATATGTATTTATAATTATAATTAAATGAAGCATTATTTGAATGTACCAAAGGCCTATTAAACTAATATAACTTTCATTTCCAAGCATATATTGTACTAAAGCAATTAAGAAATATAAAGCAATTCCAAAAGTTATAAACTGCTTATGGAAATTCTGTCTATCCATTCTATCTCTATAAACATTTTCAACAAGCATATCTATATCTTGCATCATTCCTTCTAAGGCTTCCCCTGAATCTTTTGAGCCTTCTTTAGTTATTTGATAAAATAACTGATGCATATTTCTTATAATATAATAATCGTACTTATTGTTCATATAGTTTATAGCTTCATCGATATCAGCTGAATTATAAGCAATTCTTATCATTTCTTCAACATCTGCAAGAACTGGATTTTCAAGCACTCCACTATCTCTAACTCCCTCTAGAGACTTAACAAAAGATTGTGTTGTATTAAATTCCATTATAACGTTAGTTGCATAAACTTGAATCTGTTCAAAAATAAATTCACTATAAACTTTTTTACATCTAAGATAAGCTAAATATGGAATTAAAGCGATTGCAATTATAGCATAAATTATTGAAATAATTATACTATAAAAATATAAATAAGAAACAATAAATGCACCAACACCAAATAATAAAGCTTGCATAGCATACTGTTTAACTGTAAACTCTTGTCCTAATTCTTTAGTTTTCTCTCTTACAATCTTAAATGAATAAGGAGCATACTTATTATAAACACTAGCGGCATTAGAAGTTACAAATTTAAAAAACTTATCGCCTTTATTTCTTCTGTAAAGAATTATAAAAATTAATATAACTGCAATTATTATTATCTCTACGTACATATTTCACCTCCTAAAAATCCACCATTTCTACTCTAGCTTCTTTTAAAATCTTATCTTCTCTAACAAATGTCTCCCTTGGCAAATAAATACCTTGAGCATCTAAATAATCTAATAAATATTTACTAGGATTATGATATACTTCTGTACCATCTTGAGTTTTTGTATACAAAACATTTGTCTTAGCATTATTTTCATCATCTACATAAAATTCACAAACTTCAACAATTTCTCTTTGAAACCTTCCATATTTTTTAGACATATATCCCTTTACATGTACACCTAAATGTATATATCTATGTATACTTTTCAAGAACTGATCTACATCCAAATTAGTTTCTAAAAGACTATATAAACGCATTGGAATACCACTAGCTTTATCTGAATGTATTGTTGACAATATATTATGTCCTGAAGATATTGAGTTTCTAACAGCAGTAACCGCTTCTGCACTTCTCACTTCTGACAAAAGTATCCATCTTGGATTCTGTCTCATACATGTCACAAGCACATCACTATAGCTTGCTATATTATTTGTTTTCATAGCCACTATATCTCTATGAGGAAATATTCTATCCAAGTGAAGCTCTAGTGTATCTTCAATAGTTATAATTTTTTCATTTTCTTTAGTATGACTAGCTAAATATTTAACTAGCTCTGTTTTACCACTACCCGTTTCACCACTAACTATAATATTACAATGTCCTTCAACACACTTAAATAGAAAATCATGCATTGGAAGTGAAACATAGTTTTCATTCAATAGTTTTTCTTTGTTAAGTCTTATCTTTGCAGGTGTCTTTCTTATTACACACGCTATTCCATTGGTAGCTATAGATTCATGTACAAAGTTAAGACGAAGCTCAGCACTTTCTGCATCAAGAAATGGATGAGCCATATTAAATGTCTTACCCATTACATTTGAGCACTGAAATGCTATTTTCTCCATCAGCTGATTATTAACTTCAGGTCTATCTACTTTTATGACACCTTGACTTAAACTCTTAAGCCAAATCTGTCCACCATTAGAATAGGAAACATCAGTGATATCATCATTATCTAAAAACTCTTTTAATGGACCAAAATCAATTTGATCAAATATAGTATCCATAAGAGTTCACCATCCCTTTTACACTTTTTTTTAACTTTAGTCTACAGTCCCAACTCTACCACTATTTCCACTTACTTGCTCAGGCAATATTACAGTCTGGCTAAGAACATAATCTTCAATATATTCACTATAAATAACTGTTGGTGAAGGGTTCTCACTATATGACTTATTTCTTGGAACAGGAACTAATTGTCCTGATAAATAGCCAGTCTTTTTAAGTAAAATATACATATCTTCTGGAACAGCAAATATTAGTGACGCTGGAGTTAAACCTGCTTGAGAATTTTCAAATACATGTTTACCACTTGCATCTTTAACAGCAAGTACTTCTATACTTTCAATAAACTTACCATATAAAAGCTTTCCAGTTTCATCATATGATTGATAATATAAATCAATATAATT
>ONXO01000048.1 GCA_900321795.1 uncultured Eubacteriales bacterium | reverse complement strand
GCATTAATCCTTATAACTCCATTATGATAACATTCTTTAAGATTTTTACTCCTATAATCTATAACCAATTCAGTATCTCTTTCTAGTTTTAAAGTCAAATCATCAATTAAAATATGGTGACTTTCATCTAAATTAAACATAATTTTAGAATGTTTATCAAAAGGGCAAATCATAAGCTTTAAATTATGATTTTCATTCACTTGCTTCAAAGCTTCATTACCTAAACCATATTTTAAAGAAAAAGTATCATTTATTTCATATAAATATATGCCTTCGTGACTGAAGTTACAAAACTCATCAGCCTCTTTTTCAAAATAAGATTTATCTATAGTAAAGTCATTAATCTTATAATGCTCACAAGTTCTAATAGGTGTTTTATTTATTTTTTCCATACTAACCTATACTCCCTTCTAACTCTAAACCAATTAAATTATTCATTTCCACTGCATATTCTAAAGGAAGTTCTTTACTAATTGGATAAGCAAATCCTCTTACAATAAGAGCTAAAGCATCTTTCTCGCTAATACCTCTACTCATTAAATAAAAAATTGTCTTATCTGAGATTTTACCAATTTTAGCTTCATGAGAAAACTCTATATCTGGAGTTTCTATATCATTAACCGGTATAGTATCAGATACGGAAATATCATCAAGCATCAAAGACTCACAAGAAACACTAGCCTTAGAATTAGTAGCATTAGGTGTTGCTTTAACTAAACTTCTATAAGTACATTTACCACCATTTTTAGATATTGATTTTGAATTAACTACAGCAGAAGTATTTGGTGCATTTAAAACAGCTTTAAAACCATTATCAAGATTTTGAGTAGCACCTGCAAAAGATATACCAGTAAACTCTGTCTTAGCACCTTTACCATTTAATATACTCATAGGATAAAGCATAGAAATATGACTTCCAAATGAACCACTAACCCATTCCATAGTCCCACCTTCTTCAACTATAGCTTTCTTAGTATTAAGATTCATCATATTCTTAGACCAATTTTCTATTGTAGAATATCTTAAATATGCACCCTTTTTAACGTAAAGTTCTACACATCCAGCATGCAAATTTATTTTACTATATTTTGGAGCAGAACATCCTTCTATAAAGTGAAGAGAAGCTCCTTCATCAACTATAATTAAAGTATGTTCAAACTGTCCTGATTCTGGAGAGTTTAACCTAAAATAAGACTGAAGGGGCATTTCTACTTGAATGCCTTTTGGAACATAAACAAATGAACCTCCAGACCAAACAGCCGTATGCAAAGCCGCGAACTTGTGATCATTAACTGGCACAGCTTTCATAAAGTATTCCTTAACAATATCAGGATAATCTCTTACAGCGGTCTCCATATCTGTATAAATAACACCTTGAGCCATTAACTCCATTCGCATTGAGTGATAGACTACTTCCGAATCATACTGAGCTCCAACTCCAGCAAGAGCTTCTCTTTCAGCTTCGGGTATACCTAATCTCTCAAAAGTATCCTTTATATTATCAGGAACGTCTTCCCAAGTACTAGCTTTTCCACTCTTAGGTTTAACGTACGTTGCTATTTCGTCCATATTAAGCTCTTTCAAATCAGGCCCCCAAGTAGGAAGAGAAAGCTCATTGTAAACTTTTAAAGCATTTAATCTGATATCTCTCATCCACTCAGGATCATCCTTTTGCCTAGATATTTCTAAAACTGTATCTTTAGTAAGACCTTTTTCTATTTTATATTCGTATTCGTCTTCATTCTTAAAATCATAAATATTAGTGTTTACTTCTTTAACAATTGTCTTCTTCATAAACCCTCCTATTGTCTAAAGATATCATATCCTTTTTCTTCAATCATATTAGCTAATTTACTTGTACCTGTTTGAACTATTTTACCATCAATTAACACATGAACATAATCAACATCTAATCCTTGTAAAATTTTAGTCCCGTGTGTAATTATGAGAACAGCATTTTCACTATTTGCAAACATTTTAATACCTTTAGCAACAGTTCTAATTGCATCTACATCAAGTCCTGAATCAGTTTCATCCAAAATAGCAAGTTTAGGCTTTAAAGTTAACATTTGAAGTATTTCATTCTTCTTCTTTTCACCACCAGAAAATCCTACATTCATATTTCTTGAAATATAGCTTTCTTTAAAATCAAGTTCCTTCATATTATTTGTAACTTCTTCTCTAAACTCAAAATAATTAGGAGTTTCGCCAGTTATTTTACTTTTAGCATATTTAATAAAGTTCATAACTGAAATACCAGGTATTTCTTCAGGTGATTGAAAAGACATAAAAATACCTTTTCTAGCTATTTCATCAGTATTTAATTTACTTATATCTTCACCATCTAAAAGAATACTACCTTCTAGAATTTCATACTCAGGATTATGTAAAATAGTATTAGCAAGCGTACTTTTTCCTGCTCCATTAGGACCCATAATAACATGAATTTCACCCTTATTAATATTTAAATTTAATCCTTTTAATATTTCTTTATCTCCTACTTTTGTCCTTAAATTATTAATCTCTAACAATTTCATTGCTCTTCATCTCCTCAATATTATTATTAATCAAACAACTTCTACATTTTTCATTAAACATATTAAAATCACAAGAAAGTTCATCTAAACCTAAAGTCATATACACATATTCATTTATTTTATAAAGTGTTTTTTTATCAATCACGCCTTTAATAGCTTTAGCTTCTTTTTCAGACTCTTCTTTCGAAAGGCCTAAAACATCACTAAAAAACAGATACAAAATGTCATATTCTTCTAATACCATCTTAGCTAAATCTTCACCCTTACTAGTTAACTTAATTTTACCGTATGCTTCATAAATAATATAGCCATTATCATTTAAAATATTAAGCTGCTTAGTAACGCTGGGTTTAGAACAGTTCATTCTTTTAGCTATATCAGTAACTCTAATTTCACTATTTTGCTTTCCTAAAACATATATTGTTTTCAAATACTCTTCAGTTGATTTAGATATCATAGTTCCTCCTTTGTTAACTCTGGTTAACATTTTACTCTTATATATATCATAAGTCAAGAAAAAAGCCTCTAAGGCTACATCAACTTTAACTTCTTACTAACATTATCTACTAAAACATCTTCAAAGTCAGTACGTATATCATGGAATATCTCTACATTAACTAAATCATCATACATCAAACCTACTATGAATTCATCAAGCACATAATATTCATTAACATTAACATCATTAATATCTAACTTCTTAAACTCTTTTGAATCAAAAACAAGTAACAATTAGTTACTCGTTCGAAAGTTTACTCTTTAATAAATCACTAAGTGCAGTGTTACCTTCAGAAGATAAATGCTTACCATCTATCATTAAATATGAAATATTAGTATCAATCATCTCTTTAAAATCTATTACCTCAGCACCTTCAACACTATAACTATCATTTACTAAAACAATATATACCTCATTATCATCACATAAACTAACTAAACTTTCATAATCACTCTTTGTTAAATGAGCAATACTATCAAAAGCAAACACAAGTCTATAATCTAGAGTATTATTCTCTTTAGCCTCTTCTATAGTTTCTTTTAAAGACTGATAATCATAATTTTTATCAATGCTAAAATTAGCATTTTTGAAATATGTATGTAATAAATCAAAAGCATTTAACAATAAATCATTTCCATAAAATGTAATCTTATTCTTAAGTTCTTCTTCATGAGCCTTGACAGCTTCTTCTTTCTTTTGCTTCAAATCGTTTAGATAAACATTGTAAATATTATCATAAATTGCTTCAACATAAGCTTTTCTACCAGGAACAGTTAAATGTATTCCATCAGCATAGAAATAATCACTGTGATCTTTAGATATAGTTTCCCAATCAATGACATATACATTATCATGCTTTTCAGCATATGCTTTAAATCTTGAATTAACATGTACATTCTGATCATTAGTAACATTAACCCAGAATAATTTTCTGTCTCCAATAGTTTTAAGAATATCATCTTTGCAACTTTCAGAGCAGTCTCCATTAGCACCAAGTCCAAATACTATTGCATCACCAAGCATGTTTTTACTCTTTAAATCCTCTAGTATTCCATTAGCAACCCAAGGTGTTCTAGATATTTTAGCATCAAAATATCCATTTGGAAAAGCTTTATACAAATTATCTACTGCTCCTAGCATTACTGAATCCCCTACACCAACTAATGACAAATTAGTGACAAGCTCTTTAAGCTCTTCTTCATTAATTTCTAAACTAGCAAGTTCTTCTTCCCAAGCTTTGTTTTCTTCTTGCATCTTTCTTGCATATTCTTCTTGCTTTTCTTGCATCATTTTTTCATTAACAGTAAGTTGATTTTCCAATTCCTTCATCTCTTTAGAATGGTCTTCTGTCTGTATATACTTAACAAATCCAAAAATAGAAAAACCAATTAGTGTAATAAATACTAAGAATCTAATGAATCTTCTATCTTTATTCTTTTTAAATGACAAACCATAATTAATAATATAAGCTACTACTAAATTTAGTATAAACATAAGTATAATCTTTAAAATAATATTAATATTTATATTATCAAATAAATATATAATAGGATATTGAACTAAATATATTTCATAACTAAAACTAGCAAATAATTTAATCTTCTTATCAAAATCATTAAATTTAATTGAAGGTTGAACAGTAGCATAACCAATTAATCTCATACTAATAAAAGTACTAACTATCATAAAAATGGCAAAATTTTTATTCGTAGATGAAACACAAATAGACATAATTAACAATATTAAAAAGTAAATATAAAGAATACATTTTCTTATTGGTAAAGGCTTAAAAAACTTAATTGCTAAAGAACCATAATAAGAATGAATCATTCCAAGCCATAAACCAAATAATAATGAAAAAATTCTAGTGAATGTATTGTAATAAACTAACATTAAATTACTATCTTTACTCTTTATATAAAAATAAACTGCTGACAGACTAGCTAATAAAAAAACTATTAAAGTTATTAAATTCTTAGAATGATTCCTTTCTACTTTTCTTATGAATTTATAAATAAAAGGAAAAACTAAATCAAATTGAAAAAGTATTGCTATATACCACAAATGCATAAATGGAGAAGTAACATGTCTTGCAAAATAATCCATATTAGCATTTAACTGCCAAAAATTATTATATCCAAATAATACAGACTTTACTTCTGGTTTTAAACTTAAATAACTGCCTGTTGAAATTAAATTAATCAAACCTACTGAAATTAATACAACAATCAATAAAGGCAAATATAAATGTAATATTTTATTTTTATAATAGTCTTTAAAAGAAAATTTATCTTTATTATAAGCAGACACAAAGGATAAATAACCACTTAAGACAAAAAAAGTACATACTGCCAAATATCCACCTTTCAATACTCCAAAGTGGTAAAACATTACTAGAAAGCAAGCAAAAACCCTAATATAATCTAAATATTTATAATATTTCTTACTATCCTTATCATATATATCTTTGCTTACTACATTATAATTCATATTGTTTACCTTACTTCCATTTCCATTATAAGAAATTAAATGAAATAAGTAAAGGAAAAAACAAAATAAAAAAGAAAAGTTTACAAAATTAAACATTTGCAAACTTTATATCTTATTCATTCTTACCATGACAGTTTTTATACTTTTTGCCGCTGCCACAATAGCAAGGATCATTTCTACCTATTTTCTTCTCTGCTTTCTTAGGTGTTTTCTTAACTCCTTCACTAGAATCATTCGTTCTAATATTTTTATTTTCTTGCCTTTCAAGATTTTGTCTAACTTCTGCTTTAAGCAAGTATGTAGTTATCTCTCGATTAGTTTCT
>ONXO01000026.1 GCA_900321795.1 uncultured Eubacteriales bacterium | reverse complement strand
AATGCAGGTGTAGTTTAATGGTAGAACTTCAGCCTTCCAAGCTGCTAACGTGGGTTCGATTCCCATCACCTGCTCCAAAATAAATATTAATCTAGATATTATGCTAGATTTTTTATTTTACCCATTAACAAATTAATAATGTATTTATTGTAAAAAAGATTAAACAATTTGAGCAATCCGCAAATAAATATAAAAAAAGCCGAAAAATGAACTGCACCCCCTTAGAGTAGACATCAAAATCGGTTTTTTAATTGCAATATTATTATTTATTATCACTAATCATTTTCTTTTTAAATGTTATAATGGAAAGTATTAAAATACCTATAGTATATACAATCACTACAATAATATTTCTTATGTTTATTATTTCTAAATTATTATTAAGTATTCCTTTAATTATATTTAAACAGCTTTCAAAAGGTAATATTTCACATATTTTTGTAAACACATTTCCAACTAAATCTTTAGAAAAAAACATTCCACTTGTAAAGCTAGTTAGCTGTACTACAATACTTCCAATTCCACCAGTCGCTTTTTCACTAACTAAACTTCCTAGCAATATTCCTAGAGCTATAAATAATATAGATATTATAATAGAAATGAATAATACATATATTATATTTAAGCTAAAATGTAGTCCCAATATAACTGCAACTGTAAAAAATATTACACCTTGAATTAATACAATTGGAATTAATGATAATATATAGCCTAAAATATAGTCAGATGATTTCATAGGAGAAGTTCCAAGTCTAATTAGTAAAGATGAACTTCTATCTTTAGAAACAAGTGTCGCAGTAAATAAAGTTATAAATGAAAAACCAAATACTATTATACCAGGAGTAAAACTTTCTAATTTGTATGTATCTCCTGGAATATTAATCTGTTGAAATATAAAAAGCAAAAATATTGGCAATAGTATTTCAAAGATTAAACTAAGTGGATCTCTTATAAGTTCTTTAAAATTTCTTCTAGCAAAATTTAACATTCTCATTATAAATTACCTCCAGTAACTATTTTAACAAAGGCATCTTCTATGCTTTTTGTATTAGTTTTTTTGATAAGTTCATTTGATGTACCAATATCTACCAGATTTCCATTAGACATAATACCAATTCTATCTGATAATTGTTCAGCTTCTTCCATATAATGAGTGGTTAATATAATCGTAATTTTACCCTTTAACTTATTAATAACATTCCATAGTTCTTTTCTAGCAATTACATCTAATCCTAGTGTTGGTTCATCTAAAAACAAGATTTTTGGATCATTAATTAAACTAATTGCAATAGACACTTTCCTTTGCCATCCACCAGATAATGTTTTTGCCTTTTTATCTAATACTTCATCTAATTTGAATAATTCTACCAATTCACTAATTTTATTTTTTTTATCTTTAATTTGATAAACTCCTGCCATAAACTCTAAATTTTCTTTAACGGATAAATTAGGAGCAATAGCTGTTTCTTGTGGCGAAATATTTAGTATGTTCTTGATTTTAATTGTGTCCTTTTGAATATTCATATTATTTATTAATATCTCTCCCGATGTTGGCATGATTAATCCTGTCAACATTTTAATTGTTGTGGTTTTCCCTGCACCATTAGTACCTAGTAATGCAAATAATTCGCCTTCATTTATTTGTAAATTAATTCCATTTACTGCAGTTTTATCTTTAAATTTTTTCGTTAATTTCTTTGTTTCTATTGAATACATATTATTTTACCCCGGGTATTATCTTTTCCATAGTATCCTCTAATACTTCAGATTTAATAATAGCCATACCTTTCTTTTTATCACATAGTACTACAACAGTATTACCAGGTTTAATATCAAACATATCTCTAGCTTCTTTTGGAATAACAATTTGACCTTTTTCTCCAACTTTTGCTATACCTACATATTTATCTTTCATTAAGCCTCCTTTAAGTATGATTAATCATACTTTTACTACCTAATTATACAAAATTATACTTTATTAGTCAAGAATAGTTTACATTAATAATAAATTATAATTGTAAAAAAACTAAATTTTATAATATAATTAGTGTATAGATATGGAGGATTTATGAAATATATAATTGATACTGATCCCGGAATAGATGATGCTTTGGCAATTATGATGGGATACTTAAATCACTTAGATATAATTGGTTTTACTTTAGCAACAGGAAATATAGAAAAAGAAAAGTCTAAAAATAATTTAAAAGTAATTCAAAAAGTATTAAATAGCAATATTAAAATGTATGAAGGAAGTAGCACTAACAAAGCTAATTCTTATGCTGCTTTTGCACATGGTAATGATGGACTAGGCAATACTTTTTTTCCCGTTATAAGCGATATGCCTATGGAAAAAATGAATGCTGAAGATTTTATTATTAGCAAAGCTGAAGAACTTGGTAACGATTTAACTATAATATGTTTAGGACCATTGACTAACCTAGCTAATGCATTAAAAAAAAGGCCTTATATAGCCTCTAAAATAGCTGAAGTGGTCATTATGGGAACTAGTTATGATCCTTATGCTACAAGCAAATATGAAGAGTTTAATATAAGAGTAGATCCTGTATCTGCTAATATAGTATTTTCTTCTCCCTTTAAAAAAATAAAGTGCGTTACACATGAAATTGGTGTTAAGTCATTTATTAAAATCGATGATATAGAAAAATTGACAACAACAAATAAAACCATATCTAAGTTTGCATATATGATAGCACAAAAATATATAGAGTTTACAAAAGAGCATAATCATATTATTGGGCTTTCTACTCCAGACCCAACAACCATGGCAGCCGTCATTGATGAAAGTATAGTTACATTTAAGCCTTGTAAAATAAGTGTTAATGGTAATTATACAGATATTATATTAACTGAAAACTCAAATATTTATGTCTCAACAGATTTCAACATAGAAAAATTCAGAAATTTATTTATGAAAACATTTATGTAAGTCAAAAACTTGTGAATACTCACAAGTTTTATTTATTAATAATCTTTTATTTCTAATATGTGACTCCGCCCCATTCTACAGCTGAAAAACCTTTTCTTTCAAAAGTAGTTAATTGCTCTTCTTTTTAGTTTCGCTTTTTATTTCTTTGTTTTTCTTTTAATCCATCTGTTTATCCGTTGAACCAAATCCACCAGTTCTATCACCACTTGCAATATCTTCATCAGCTAATAGATATTTTTCAAATATACCTTGACCGATACATTCGCCTTTTTTGATTAAAATGTCTTCACTTTTAAAATTGTAAAAAGCAAACATTATGTGTCCATCATTATCTGGATTACCATAATAATCTTTATCAATTATACCAACACTATTAGCTAGAACTAAACCTTTCTTTTTTGGATTAGAACTTCTATTATAAAGACATAACATCTCATCATCTAACATATATGCTTTTATGCCAGTTTTTATAAGTGTAGGGTTAGTTCCAGGAGTGAATACAGGAACTATTGTGTCTTCTGCTGCTTCAAAATCATATCCAGCTGCATATTTAGTTTTTCTAACAGGTAAATTAATATCTTTATCTTCATAGCCTTTAGCTATTTCAAAACCTCTTTGTCTCATTTATTTCACCAAACTTTTTATATTTTGAACTTCAAATCTGTATTTTTGCGTTACATCAGGATACTTGATATGATCAACTTCACTTAAAAACATCTCTAGTGGCCTTATATATAGCTTATTATCTCCATAAAGAGCACGATAAACTACATATAATTCTTTTGTTTCCGAATGAGTAGCCACATCTTCTACTAAATACAAATCTCCTTTAAAATGTCTATATATTTTCTTTACTTCTATTTCTCTCATCTTGTTTTTGCCCTTTCTTCTACTAAATATGATACCACTTTTCCTTCTCTTAGAGAAGCAGGTACATCAATTACTCTTTGATTAGATGAGCCTCTCCACTCTAGGCGAAAATCGTGAAGTTCATCCTTATACTGACCATCTACTAAAACATCAATGCACGTCATTACTTCCTTATCAAACAGATCTCTATCAAATAAGAAGCCACTCCATACCCATATGTCTTTTTTTGGATATGCTGCTCTAAAAGCTTTTATTAGACGTGTTGTTCCTTCTATATTTAATGGGTGCATAGGCTCACCACCCAAAACAGACAAACCTCTTATGTAATCAGGAGCGGCAAGCTCTAGTACTCTTTCTATCACTTCATCTGTAAAGTCTTTTCCTCCGTTAAAATCCCATGTATTTGGATTAAAACAATTGAAGCAATGAAATGCACAACCTTGCATGAAAACAGATACCCTTACCCCTGGTCCATTTGAGATATCCGTTTTCCTTATAGTATTGTATCTCATGGTTAACATTCCTTATTATCTAGATGAATAACTCTTTCCTTTATTTCTTGTGTTCTTCCCTTATTCCAAAAATTAGTTCCAATGTATCCACATGTTCTTCTAGCTACATTTAGTTTATCATGATCTCTGTTTCCACAATTAGGGCAATACCACTCAAGTTTTTCGTCTAGTAAAATTTCTCCATCATATCCACATTCTTGACAGTAGTCACTCTTAGTATTTAACTCTGCATACATAATATGATCATATATAAAGTTAATAACTTCAAGAACTGCATCTATATTGTTTGTAAGGTTTGGTGTTTCTATATAAGAAATTGCACCACCTGGAGATAGTCTTTGGAACTCAGCTTCTTTTTCAAGTTTTTCAAATGCATCTATTTCTTCAAATACAGGCACATGATATGAGTTAGTAACATAATCTCTATCTGTTATTCCTTTAATAACTCCAAATCTTTCTTTAAGCCCTTTAGCAAACTTATACGTTGTAGATTCGATAGGTGTTCCATATACACTATAATCTATATTTTCTGCTTCTTTCCATTCTTTACATTTATCATTCATTTTTTGCATTACAGCTAGTGCAAATTCTCTTCCTTCAGCTCCATCAGTATGTGAATGCCCAGTCATGTATTTAACACATTCATAAAGTCCTGCATATCCTAGTGATATTGTTGAATATCCATTGTGTAATAAATCGTGGATACTTTCTCCTTTGTCTAATCTAGCTAGAGCCCCATGTTGCCAAAGTATTGGCGCAACATCACTAGTTGCTTTAGATAAACGTTTATGTCTAATTTGAAGTGCTCTATGGCAAAGTTCTAGTCTGTCTTCAAATATTTGCCAGAATAACTCCATATCTTTATCTGATGATAAAGCAACATCTGGAAGGTTAATAGTAACAACACCTTGATTAAATCTTCCATAGTATTTGCCTTTACCTGGAACATAATTTTTGGCTTTAGCTACATTACCTAAAGAAATGCTTCTGTCAGGTGTAAGGAATGAACGGCATCCCATACAAGGATAGCACTCACCTTCTCCATATTCGTTTTTCTTTAATTCTTTCATTACTTTTTCACTGATATAGTCAGGAACCATTCTTTTAGCAGTACACTCTGCAGATAATTTAGTTAAATAATAGTATTTAGAACCTTTTTTAATGTTATCTTCTTCTAGTACATATAGCAATTTAGGAAATGCTGGTGTAATATAAACGCCTTTTTCATTTTTCATACCTTGTATTCTTTGACGAAGTACTTCTTCAATAATCATAGCTAGTTCTTCTTTATATTCATTTGTTTCACCTAAATACATACATACGCTTAAAAAAGGTGCTTGCCCATTTGTTGTAGTCATTGAGTTAACTTGATATTGGAATGTTTGAACACCATCTGATATTTCTTTCTTAATATCTTCTTTAGCAAACTTTTCGCAGTCCTCTTTAGAAAGCTTTCTCTTTTTATATTTTTCTAAATATCTATTATAACTGTCTCTAACAAAAGGTGCTAGATGAGTAAGTGATACAGTGCATCCTCCATATTGACTTGATGCAACAGCTGTTATAATTTGTGTTGCTACTGTCATTGCTGTTAAAAATCTATGTGGTTTTTCTATCATCACACCATTTATGATAGTTCCATTTTGTAACATGTCTTCTAAGTTAATTAAATCGCAGTTATGAAGTGCATTTTGTGCAAAATAATCTGCATCATGGAAATGTATGATACCTGAATCATGAGCACTTACAATATCTTCAGGCAATAAAAATCTTCTTGTTATATCTGTTGAAGTTATACCTGCCAAATAATCTCTTTGTGTTGTAACTATTTTAGCATTCTTATTAGAGTTTTCTGTATTCCAGTATTCACTTTCACCATCAATTAACTCTTTAATAGCGCGGTCAGTAGTATTACTTCTTCTAACTAATTCTCTAGTATATCTATAAGTTATATACTTCTTAGCTAAAGTATATTTTCCAATAGACATTAACTTCATTTCAATAATATCCTGAATATCTTCAACAAGTATTCTCTTTTTACCTAATCCTTCTATATATTTAATTATATTTTTAATCTGAGTACCACTTGCTTGGTCATCATTTTCAACCTCTTGATTTGCTTTTAAAATAGCTTGTTCAATTTTTTCTGGACTCCAATCTACCATGTGTCCATCTCTTTTAATTACTTTCATTTTTACCTCTCCTACTCTGACCTCATTATACATCACTTTTTTAATAAAGTTTGTTGCACTTGCAACATTTTATATTTTTTTTGATAAAAATGTTTTTTTAATGTAAAGCGAACACAACAAAGGCAAAACGTAATTACGGAAGAAAAACGATGTTTTGTAATTTATATTGAACGGAAAACAAAATATGTAAAGTGTTTGAATAGTTTTTGTACATTGTGCAAGACTTTGTACCAGCAGCAAGTTAATGTCGCACTTGCAACATTAACTTGCTATTGCTATAATATTTCTAGAGGTGTAGTTATGAACAATGTTTTTGCAAATATTTCTGAAAAAGAAAAAGTAAAACTTTTAAACTTTCTTGAAGGGCACGAAATATATTTTAAAAAGGATAAAGACATATCCGTAAGTGTTAAAGACAAAGATGCTTTGTGCATTGTAGAAAATGGATTAGTACAAATTATAAAAACAGATGTTAATGGAAATAGGACTATCATAGAAGAAATTGAAGAAAATCAAGTCTTCGGTCCTAGCATATCTAATATTATGGATAGTGACTACTCTATTATAACTAAAGAAGACACAGAATTAATCATTCTAGATTATAAAACAATTATAAGTAAAGAAGAAAGGCCTGTTTATTATAATCACTTCATAAAAAATCTTCTTGATATTTATCAAGATAAAATAAGGCAAAGTAATGACAGAATAGCTATCCTTACAAATAAGACTATACGAGATAAATTACTTGCTTATTTTAATATGATGAGAAAAGGGGTTAATACCAGAATTATTTATCTTCCCTTTTCATTTACTGATCTAGCAGATTACCTTGCAGTAAACAGAAGTGCAATGAGCAGAGAAATAAGTAATTTAAAGGTCGAAGGACTTATTGAAGTTGATGGAAAGAAAATAAAACTACATTTTGATTTATAAAAATAATTACATATAAATCTCTTTATTTCATGAGTAATTTGACAAAATGTACTTAATATGGTATCATATAGCATAAAAAAAGAGGTGAAGTTTTTATGTACACTACATCACTTACTAGAAATCAATTTGAAAAACTTAAGAAGTATGATCCAGGTAAAGGAATAATAAATGTCGAGAGTGAACTTTTTATTATGGGAAGCAAACGCTCAGGAAAGGAAAGAAAGCTTTTAAAGAAGTTCTTTATAGATGAAGGTGAATATTTAGGTATGAAACTATTAAATATAAATACCTTAGTCTATTATAAACATATTCTAGAGCAAGTTAAGGAGTTAGTGCTTCCTGAAACTTTAGCTGTGGTTGGTGGAGAAATTATTGGAGATACTATGCCACTTATTGAAAATGCAACTAACTTAAAAGTAATTCTTGATAACAAACAAATTACACTTAAAGAAAAAATAGAATATTTAAAGCAAATTGGAAGTATTTTAATAGAAATCGATGAAATGAAAGACTTTCCCTACGAATTTAGATTAGGAGATTTGCACGAAGCTAACTTTATTGTAGATAAAGAAAATAGACTTCGTGTAGTCGACATAGATAGCAGCTACATTTCTAATAATGAGCCCTTCCATTCAAAATACTTATTTTTAAATCCACTTCTTCCCGACTTTCCACACAAATATAAAGTTAATGATAATGATGATGTTATACCATCCAGAAACTCAGACATTTACTGTTATATCATGATTATACTTAATACTATTGCAGGCTGTAATATGTTTAAATTATCTACTAACCAGTTTTATAGTTATATGAATTATTTAGAAAGTATAGGAGTAAACAAAGATTTATTATTTGTAATAGAAAAGATATACCATAATGGAGAAAATGAAAATCCTCTTCCATATTTAGATTACTTAATAGAAAACGAGCCTTATCAAGCACATCATAAAGTTTATAAGGCAAAGACAGGACTAGATTTAACAAAATAGTCCTTTTTTGTTGTAAAAATGTCTTTTTATTTATATAATTAATATGAGGTAATTAATTATATGAAGAAGTTAACAATAGGTTTGTTTATAGATACATATTTTCCAATGATAGATGGAGTTGTTATGGTAGTTGATAACTATGCTAAGAGACTTTCCAAAAAAGCTAATGTAATAGTTTTTGCTCCTGCATATAAAGAAGGCTTTAATGATAAAAAACTTCCTTATAAAGTAGTTAGATGTAAATGTTTTAAAATGCCAATTGTAGATTATAGCCTTCCTACTCCTAAACTGGATAAAAAATTTTTAAGAGAAGTTGAAAGTTATAATTTAGATATAGTACATATACACTCTCCTTTTACTGTAGGAAAAGTAGGAATTGAATATGCCAAGAAACACAATGTTCCTTTAATAAGTACGATGCATAGTCAGTATAAACAAGACTTTCTAAGAGCAACAAACAGTAAAACTCTAGCTAGTAAGATGACTGATATAATAATGAAAATCTTTGAAGCTTGTGATGAATGTTGGACTATGAATCAAGCGATTTCTGATGTGTATACCAAAGAATATGGATACACCAAAACCCCTAGAATTATAAACAATGCTACCGATATGGTAAAAATAGATGAAAAGGAAGCTTGTTATTACATTAATAAAAAGCATGAAATAGATATAGATACAAAAGTATTTCTATTTGTTGGAAGAATTAATAAACTTAAAAACATTTTCTTTATAGTAGATTCCTTAAAAGTATTAAAGACGTTAAAGCCTAATTTTAAGTTTAAAATGCTTTTTGTTGGCAAAGGACAAGACGAAGATGAGCTTAAAGAATATATTGATACCAATAATATGAAAGATGATATTATTATGGTTGGTAAAGTTGAGGAAAGAGATGAATTAGCTAAGTATTATAGAAGAGCCAATTTATTCTTATTTCCATCGCTTTATGACTCTAATTCTTTAGTTCAAATAGAAGCTGCTTCGCAGGAAACACCTACGCTTTTCTTAAATGGTTCAGTCACAAGCGCTGCAGCTACTGATAATGTAAATGCATTTTTTACTAATAATAGCAAAGAAGAATACGCAGCAAAAATATTAGAAGTAATGAACAACGAAAAACTATATAATAAAGTAAGTAAAAATGCCTATAAAGATTTATATAAAAACTGGGATGATGTAGTTAAAGAAGCTTATGAATTATATGAAAAAATGATAAATAAAAACAAGGGAAATTAATCTCTTGTTATTTTTTATTTCTTTCAATATGAAAGAAATACTGAATAGCTAGTCCTGAATATTCTCCAAACGTTTTTCTCATAAAACTACTTATTTCTTTTATATTATCCTTCACATTAAAGTTTGCTGATACATATTTTCTTACCCAGGTATCTATTGGATAAGTGTCAAATCTGTGATAAGCAAATAAAAGTATACAACTAGCAACCTTAGTACCTATTCCTTTTATACTAGTAAGTGATTTCAAAGCCTCATCAGTACTCATATTATTTATGTTTTCTAAAAATGCTGAATTATTTTTTAAGTAGTCTAACGCTCCTATAATGTATTTATCTCTAAAACCTACTCCAAAAGTTTTTAAATCTTCCTTTGTTACATCTTTTAACTGTTCATATGTAGGAAACAAATAGTACTCCCGATTTTGAAAAATAACTTTAGTTCCAAAACTCTTAGATAATTCTTCTACTGTTTTACTAATTCTAGATACTCTGTTGTTTTGACTTAATATATAAGTGACAAACATTTCAAAAGGTTCTTGTCTTAAGATTTTATATCCTTTACAAAGATTAATATTCTTACTTAGCGTTTCTTCTTTACTAGCAATTATAGAGTTTACCTTTTCATAATCAAAATTCAAATCAAAATAGTCTTTTATTACTTTTTCCAGATTTTCTTCTTTGCTACTGTTAATAACTAGATAATTATTTTCTTCTTTAATGTTGATAACTCTATCCTTAATAACAATTGTATATGAAGAGTCTTCCTCCTCTTTCATTCTAAAGCATTGTCCACTAAAGAGTGTATCATATAAGTTAATATTATTTACTTTAATCTTCATTTAGTTCTTCTACTTTTTCATTTTCTTCTTCAATTTTATTACTTGAAGATAACTTATCTAGTCCTAATTTACTATAGTAATCTAAGTATTTACCATTCTTTTCATATAGTAGTAAACTTGACATAGTAAACTTTTGATATACTTTCTTATTAGTTTTTTCAGCATAATCTTCAGGTAAATTATCCTTAAATGCAGTAAACTTTCCACTTATTGAATCGTACTTACCATTTTCATTTATCCAGCTTCTATTAGAAAGCATTACCAATCCATCTTCTTCAGATAAAGCATCTCTTCCCATAAGAAGTCTTGAGTCAAAGCTAATTCCAAATAAGTTATATACTGTAGGAAGTACATCAATACTACTTACATATTTAGTTACTTTAATATTTTCTTCCATAGCTGAGTTATAAAGAATTAAACTAGTATGATATTTTTCAAACTTATCACTTCTATCAGTTTTACTAATTTCATTTAATTCACTATCAGTTAGTCCATATGGATAATGGTCAGGAGACACTACTATAACGGTATCATCTAGTCTACCAGCTTCTGTTAAATAATTAATTAATTTTTCTAATGCACGATCTAACTCAATATTAGCGGCTAGATAAGCTTGTACATGTTCACTATATGGCAAATCTCTAACAAAATCTCTGTTTTTAGCTGACATACTATTACCCATAAAATTGTAATTTAAATGTCCAGAAACTGTCATATAATATGCCATAAACTTATCAGCATTAATGTAATCATTAATAGTAGCATCTATCATTTCAACATCACTTTCTGGCCAGCGGTTACAGTTCATTAATTTTTCAAGTCCATTACCACATCCTATGTATTTGTCAAATCCCAAATTAGGATGAGAAAGCTCTCTATCATAGTACGTATAAGTATGATCATGATATGCATTAGCTACATCATAACCAGCGTTTTTAAACACTCTTCCTAAACCATAAGGCATATATATATTGCTACTTCTAAAGAAAGACCATACGCCTTCCTTCGGTATTAAACCATTCATAAATTGATATTCTCCATCAGAAGTACTAACTGTAAATAAAGGCTGATAATAGTTTTCAAATACAAATCCGTTATTTACAAGTTTATACAGCGTAGGTGTAAGTTCTTTGTCTACTGCTATAACATCTAATCCTTCAGCAGTTATATATATTAAGTTTTTATCTTTAAATAATCCTGTATATTCATTCTGTTTTGTAGGTGTTAAACTAGAAAAATAATTGTGCATAGATAAAACTGTTTCATCTGTCTCCTCTTCTATAAGTGAGGCAAAATCTATGTCAAGAGAATTATATTTAATCTCAGGTTCTAGTTCAACAACTTCCCCTGTTTCTTCATCTATATACATTTTTTCTTCAAAGCCAAATAAGAATCTTTCTAAGTCAACAACTTCCATTGAAAGAAGTCCAACTTTATTTATTGTTATCATAGGTGCATGTGTTTCTTTATAAATTCTCTTTAAAGAGTACATTCCACTACTTGAAAAATTTATGATTACTGTTAAAAGAATACTTGTAACTATTAGGCTTATAAGTTCAATTCTAAAGATTGTTTTTACTCTTCTAAATTCAAATATTCTTTTACCAAATATTATAAATAATAATGTAGGAAGTATCATAAATAATAGTATCCAAAAATTTTCAAAAATCTTGTTAAATATCTCTCCCATAAAATCTGCTGCTTGTCCAGCACCGTTAGTTAAACTAAATATACTAAATATAGAATTATAAAAAACATAATATATTAATTGACTACCATATATTATCGTTAATATAATACTCCATATGATAGATATTACTCTATTAATCTTTTTATTAAATAAACTTGATAATATAGTAAATAAATATATAAATGGTACACTAAAAAGGATAACTAAAAGTGTGTTAGCTGTAAATACATTATGTAATATATATCCTTTATAAAGAATTTCTAAATATATTATTAAAAATGCAAAATATAAAAACAACGATAATTTTTTCTTCATTATATCCCTCTTTTTCCTTTTCATTATAACACTTAAATTAAAAAATATAAACAAAAAATGATAACACTAATTCATCATTTTTTAGGTATAAGCTCATTTTTTATTCACTGATTACTTTTACCACTTATTTATATAATAGCATAAATCTAGTATCTTTTCAATTTATGTTTATAATTTACAAAAAAATGTATTAATTATTATTTTAATATGCCACAAAATAGATAGTACTAAAAATAAAGTTTGTATGATATAATTGTTAATGAAAAGAGGTGAACTCCTATGAGTTTAGTTGTTTATAATACATTATCAAGAAAGAAAGAAGAGTTTAAACCAATTATAGATGGGCACGTAGGAATGTATGTTTGTGGTCCAACAGTTTATGGCTACCCACATCTTGGACATGCTAAGAGTTATGTTTGTTTTGATACTATTTATAGATATTTAATACATTTGGGCTATAAAGTGAAGTATGTTCAAAATATAACTGATGTTGGACATTTAGTCGGAGATCAAGAAGAGGGAGAAGACAAAATAGAGAGAATAGCTAAATTAGAAGAAATAGACCCAGTAGAAATAGCATATAAATTTGAAAATATATACTTTGATGCTATGAATAAACTTAATGTTTTAAAGCCTTCAATAAGCTCAAGAGCTACCGGACATATAATAGAAATCATCGATATGGTAAAAACTTTAATAGATAAAGGTTATGCATATGTAACTAAAGAAGGAAACGTTTATTATAGAGTTAATAAGTTTAATAATTATGGACTTCTTTCAAACAGAACACTAGATAATACTGTTTCAGGAGAAAGAATAGATGTTGCAAGTGATAAAGAAAATCCTGAAGACTTTGCTTTATGGAAAAAGGCAGAAAGTGGTCACCTAATGAAATGGCCTTCTCCATGGGGACTTGGCTATCCTGGTTGGCATATTGAATGCTCTGTAATGTCTAGAAAATATTTGGGTGACACTTTCGATATACATGGCGGTGGAATGGATAATATATTCCCACATCACGAATGTGAAATAGCTCAAAGTGAAGCGGCAACAGGTAAGCCTTTTGTTAAATATTTTATTCATAATAACTTAGTTACTGTTAATGGGCAAAAAATGGGCAAATCGCTCGGAAATTTTATTACGTTAAATGATTTGTTTAAAGAGTTTAATCCCTCAGTAATAAGATTTTATATATTGTTAAATCACTACAGAAAACCTACAGATTTTAATAAAGAACAACTAGAAGAAACTTCTAAAATATATGACAAGCTTGCTGAAACAGTTAAAGCTATTAGAAACGAAATAAGAGACTATAACACAGAAATAGTTAAAGACTTAGAAATAGAAATACTAAAAAACAAATTTTTAGAAGCTATGGATGATGATTTCAATACAGGTCTTGCTATTACTTATCTTTATGAAGCACAAAAAATAGCTAACAAAGAGTTAGCTGATAATAAAGAAAAAAATAAACTTTCTAATATAGATAAGTTTATTAAAGAATTAGCTGAAGGAGTTTTAGGTTTAAGATTTGAAGAAAATACTTCTAATCATGAAAAAGAATTGTTAGAGATAATTCAAGGAATTAGAAATAAATATAGAGAAGAAAAAAACTATGCAGAATCTGACAAGATTAGAGATGCAGTAAAAGCAATCGGAATTACACTTAATGACAGAAGATAAATACTCAGGGCAAAAATCCTGAGTATCTTTTTGTTTAACCGTTATTGATAGATTAGAATAAATTTCCACTAGCATAGCTAGTGGTTTTTCATTTTCGCCTATAAGGCTATACTACTGGCTACCACTAAAGTGATATTACGACTGCCAGAAGCATCCATTACTCGCTACCCTTTAAAAGGGTCAAAATCTTCCATTGTCAGCTGTTGACTTAATTGGTCTTCTTTTAACTGATTCGCTATGTATTCCTTTATTTTCTTTGTGTTTTTACCTACCGTGTCAACATAGTACCCTCTACACCAAAATTCTCTGTTT
>ONXO01000064.1 GCA_900321795.1 uncultured Eubacteriales bacterium | reverse complement strand
CATTATCATTTATTATAGAAGGATTTACCTCTCCTAAAAAGCCTACTTTTACTCCATTTATTATAATGCTTGCTGCTTTATATGGATGAAGTTCTTTAATATTATTTTCTACTTCAAAGTCATATCTTCTTTTATAGCCTAGATAGTCTAGCAAGTTTTCTATTATGCCTTTTAAGTAGTAGAAGTCAGCATTTATTTTAGTATTAATTCCTGAAATGTATTCACCAGCCATTAAAATGCCTAGATGTTTTTCTTCAGTAAAGTCTTCTTCTTTTCTAAATACTTCACCTATTTCAAATATACTAATGTTCTTATTACCTCTAGATTTATTGTAAGTATAAACATCAAGTAGTGATGGTACTAAGCTTGTTCTTAGATGAGTTCTATCACTTGTCATTGGCTCTAAAACTCTAACAGGTTCAAAATTATTCTCACTAAAAGTATTTATTTGTTTTTCATTTACAAGAGAGTAACTAATTGCTTCATTAAGTCCACTTGCTGCAAGTTTTAATTTAATGTCTCTATAGTAAGTGTCAACGTGTCCTTTAAGTTTAGATGTTTTAGGAAGTGTTGGGTTTATATTATCTACTCCGTATATTCTTCCCACTTCTTCAATTATGTCTTCTTTTATAGAAATATCAAGTCTTCTAGAAGGAGTGGTTACATAGAAAGTTTGATCTTTTACTTCAGTTTTAAATTTAAGCCTACTAAATACATCTAATACTTCATCTTTATTTAGATTCATTCCTAGTATGCTATTTATTTTATCTAAAGTTATTTCTATTACTTTTTCATCTTCATTTATGTTGTTATATTCAATTAAACCTTCAAGGACTTCACCAGAAGCGTATTTTTCAAGTAATTCTTTACTTCTTTCCATAGCAAGATATGTTCTTTTATAATCCAAACCTTTTTCAAAACGACTAGAAGCTTCGCTTCTTAATATTCTTTTTGCTGTTTTTCTTATAGTTCCAGCATCAAATATAGCACTTTCTATTAGTACGTTTTTAGTGTTTTCATTTATTTCAGTAGTAAGACCACCCATTACACCAGCTAGGCCAATAGATCCATTTTCATTATAGATTACTAAATCTTTACTAGTTAATTCTCTTTCTTGACCATCTAGTGTTATTAGCTTTTCTCCTTCTGTAGCCATTCTAGCGCCAAGAATGTTTCCTACTAAATCAGCATCATAAAAGTGAAGAGGCTGTCCAGTTTCTAACATTACATAGTTAGATATATCTACTACGTTATTTATAGGTCTTATTCCACATGCCATCAATCTATTTTTGATAAATAAAGGGCTTCCTTTTATTTCTACATTATTTACTCTTCCTAAAAGGAATAAACTTACGTTATCTGTGTCTACCTTAAGAGTCATTTCTTTTTCAAAGTCACTTGTTTTTTCTGTGTACTCTGGCTTTGGCTCATTTACTTCTCTGTTATATATAGCACCTAGTTCATAAGCCATTCCTATCATACTTAATAGGTCTCCTCTGTTAGAAGTTAATTCAAAGTCTACGATTTCATCATCGAGTTCCATATATTTTAATGCATTTTCTCCAACTGGAGCATCAGCAGGTAGTTCATGTATTCCTTTAATGTCTTCTTCTTTTAGATCTTTTTTATCTATTCCTAGTTCTTCTAGAGAGCAGCACATTCCATTAGATGTGTACCCTCTTATTTTACCTTTTTTAATTGTACCCCCAGGAAGCTCAGCTCCATCTAAAGCAACTATAACTTTGATGCCTTTTCTCATATTAGGAGCACCGCAAACGATATCTAACACTTCGCTTTTAACATTTACTTTGCATACGTGTAAATGGTCTGAGCCTTCCATATTAGAGCATTCTACTACTTCACCGACTACTAATTTAGTAGCTTCCACTAGCTTTTTAGCAGTGTCATACTCGTTTCCTACACGTGTCATATCTTCTGCAATAGTTTTTATATCTTCATCAACTTTTATATAATCGTTTACAAACTTTTTAGATAGTATCATTTTAGTCCTCCTTTCTTGCAAAGTTATTTAAGTATCTTACATCATTTGTATATATATTTCTTAAATCAGTAATTCCATATTTAAACATAGCTATTCTCTCTATTCCAACGCCAAAAGCAAATCCAGTATAAATTTCAGGGTCATATCCGCAAGCTCTTAATACATTTGGATGAACCATGCCTGAGCCTAATACTTCGATCCATCCTATATTTTTACAAAGAGCACAACCTTTGCCACCACATTTAAAGCATGTTACGTCTACTTCGTAACTTGGCTCAGTAAACCCAAAGAAACTAGGTCTAAATCTAACATTAGTATTAGGGCCAAGTAAACCTCTTGCCATTTCTAAAAGTGTTCCTTTTAAATCAGATAAGCTTATGTTTTTATCCACTACTAAGCCTTCAAATTGCATGAACTGATGAGAGTGTGTTGCGTCATCATTATCTCTTCTATACACTTTACCAGGGCACACCATTTTGATTGGTGTTTTTTCGGTATTAGCTAGCATTGTCCTAACTTGTACACTACTGGTCTGTGTTCTTAAAAGCATCTCATCTGTTATATAGAAGGTGTCCTGAGTATCTCTTGCTGGATGATCTTTAGGAATATTTAGTTTAGTAAAGCAATTGTCATCAGTTTCTATTTGTGGGCCTTCTACTACATCATAGCCCATAGATACAAATAAGTCTTCTAAGTCTATTCTTACTTTAGTAAGTGGATGAAGCGTGCCAGCGCTTACTCTTTTACCAGGTAATGTTACATCTATTCTTTCAGTTTCTAATCTTTTATTTAGAAGTGCTGTTTTGATTTCGTTATACTTGTTTTCAAAACTTTCAGTAAATGATACTCTAAATTCATTAGTTAAAGTACCTAATTCCTTTTTAGCATCATCTGCTAAATCTTTAAAGCTTTTCATAACAGAAGTAAACTCACTATCTTTACCCATAAACTTACTTTTAATGTTATTCATAGTATTTTCATCTGTTGCTTCATTTATTTCTTTTTTAGCTGCTTCTAATAAAGCATTTAATTTTTCTTTCATATTTCCTCCCAAAAATAAAAACTTTATGATTTAAGGACTACTTATAAGCAGCGGTACCACCTTAATTCATAAAGTTAATTTATGCATCTTTAAGCTATAACGAACTTACCCGTTTCTTTATTAAATGAAAAGCGAAACTTCTTATTTATAATGTATTAACTTACACCAAACGTTAACTCTCTTTAAAGCAAATATAAATAGTACTACTCTTTTCAAAAGACAATGTTATTTTATCAAAAAAAGCAAATTAATTCAATAATAATTAAACAGTTTCATCAAAAATATTAGAAACCATTTTAATTTCCTCTTTTATTATTATATCCATTTCTTCTTTTGTTTCTACTTTATTTATAAGTGAATCATATTTTATTATTTTATTTTCTAATTCTTTATCAGTTAAATTGATTGTTTTTTTATAACTATTATATTCATTTCCATATGTCTTAAGTAGTTTGGTATACACATCATCTGATGCAGTAATTCCTATAAAAACTTTATATAAATCATTTTCTTTAAGTACAAAATAGTTTTCTATTCCTTTTGTGTTTTTTATTACATTGTCATAGTTTTTGTATGCTCCAATTTGCATTAAATATATTGAACTTCTTTTAGTTTCTTTTATATAAAATCCATAAATAGCCCCGCTCATAAGAACTGCCATAATAATAGAAATAATTATTATTCTTTTGCCCATTTTAATCACCAATAATAATATACAACATCAATAATGAAAAAAATGTCAAAAAAAAGAAGTAATTAATTTTCTTTCTTAACTACTTCTTTTCCTTTGTAAAATCCACATTTAGAGCAAGCTCTGTGTGGTGCTATTGCAGCTCCACAATTTGGACATGCCACTGTTGTAGGTGCTTCTTTTTTTAGATGAGTTCTTCTAGCTCTTTTAGCAGTTTTACTAGTTCTTCTTGCAGGTACTGCAAATAATTGTAAATCTAATTTCATTCTTTTCCCTCCATATCTAATATACTTTTAAGTTCACTAAGTGGTGTATTAGCAGCTTCTTCTTCTGATATAATACTCCAGCCTTCACCACTTTTTAGATACTCAGCATCTTCTTTAATCGTGCGAAGCGGAACTTCCAGTACAATATTTTCCCACACAATTGAAGAAATATCAAGCATATTTTGAAAAATTACACGTTTTTCGTCTTCTAATGGCTCTTCACTATAGTTTTGATTTACTACAATATTGATTGGATAATCAACTTCTTCTAGGCTTCTAGCACATTCTAGTGTCATAATGCCAGTAATCTGAAGTTCAACGTTGTAGACGCTGTCATTTAGTCTTGTAACTTTTCCTTTAGCTTTTACATCTTTTAAGTTTTTCATAGATGTATGCTTTATATCTTTTTCTTCAAAAGTAAATTCTTCATTTACTTCAATACTCTCCAAAACACCATTTTTTAATTTGCTAATATCAAGCATTACGTTAACCTCCCTTATAAATTATATTATATCAAATAAGAAGATAAAAGCCTAGAATAATTTACTATTTTTCTTTGCTATTTTTCTTTGCTTTTTACGTTATTATTTCATAATTACTTGCATTTTGACATATAATAAAGTATAATTACTTATGTAATTACGAAAACCATTCTTGGTGCCATTGCACTAGGGATGGTTTTATTTATATTTGTATACAATAGTTCCATTATTATAATAATATACATTATCATAATATTTACTATATCTTTCCATACTCATCTCTATAAACACTATTAATTTTTCTTCTTTTATCTTTGTTTTCCTAGAAAATAGAATAATATTATCCGTTTGTTCTTTATACTTACTAAATATATGCCCAATTGTATTTTTACTATTTCCATCAATACCTTTTAAATCCCACTTTTCATTATTCCATATATAATCTGGGGTTTGTGTTTTCGATACTTTCTTAGCTCCTTTTAAAGTTTCAATTGTGGGAACCATATCAATTCTTCCACCAAAGTTTTCCTTTATCCAAACTGCCATTTTAAACTCTTCACTATTTTCACTAGGTACTTTTATTTTTTCTTCACCTTTAATAGGATGATATACTCCATAATCATCAATAAAAGCATCAACAAAGTTAACACCATTAACTCTTTTTATCACTTTTGGCTTCTTTCTTTTTATTAGCTTTATAATCTTTTTAATCATTGTCAAAACCCTTCTCTTAATACATGAATAAGTAATTTTTTTAGCTTTCCACCTTATATGTACGAAGAAAATTAGAAATACTCTTGTTTTTTAACAAAGGTAATAAAAATTTTACGTTTTTTGACGTTAATGATTTGTAAATAAGTTGTTTATTAAATACAAAAACAGCTTTTATTTAGATAAACATTTTAGTATAATAATGTAGTAATTAAGAGGTGATTTGTTTGAAAGTTATAGGTATAGTTACAGAATATAATCCATTTCATAATGGTCATTTATATCAGATTAATAAAATAAAAGAGATGTTTCCTGATAGTTTAATTATTATTGCTATGAGTAGCCATTATACACAAAGAGGAGAAATAAGTATAATGAACAAATGGAATAAAACCCAATTAGCGCTTCAAAATAAAGTAGATATAGTTTTAGAAATACCATTTGTTTTTACAAATCAGTCTGCTGATACATTTGCTTATGCTGCTTTAAAACTACTAAGCAAGATGAAAATAGACGCTTTGGTTTTTGGAAGCGAATCTGCTAATAAAGATAAATTATATAAAGCTTCTATAGTTCAAATTAATAATAAGGACTTTGATGAAAAAGTTAAATCATATATGATGAAAGGCGAAAACTACCCTACTAGTCTTTATAAAGCCACATTAGATTTAACTGCTATAGATATTAAAGGGAGCAACGATATATTAGCTATTTCTTATATTAAAGAAATAATTAAAAACAACTATAAAATAGATATACTACCTATTAAAAGAACTAACGAGTTTAAAAGTTTAGAAGAAGAAAATAGTATATTAAGTGCATATGCTATCAGAGAAAGAATTAAGAATAATAAGGAAGTAAATAGATTTGCTCCATATGATTTAAATAAATATATTGAAAATATTAATTATGATAAACTATTTAATATTTTAAAGTATAAAATAGTATCTGAAAAAAATGAGTTAACTAAATATAATTTAGTAGATGAGGGTATTGAAAAAAGGCTTTATGAAAGTGCATTAAAATCTAATAACTTATCTGAACTTATAGAAAACACTAAAACTAAAAGATTTACTTATAATAGAATAAATAGAATTCTCATAAATATATTTACTAACTCGACTAAAGAAAAATTAAGTTCTTTTAAAGTGCTTGAATACATAAGAGTACTTGGTTTAAGTAAAAATGGCCAAGATTATCTAAACAAAATAAAAAAATACATTGATTTGCCTTTGTATACGAAATTCGAAAGAAACAACATGCTTTTAGAAGAGTTTAAAGTTACTAATTTGTATGATTTAATATCTAATAATAATTTAAGAGAAAGAGAAATAAAAGAACACGTTATTTTATTGTAACGTGTTCTTTCAGAGTGTAGAGATTTTACTCTCTACTCTCTGTTTCCCATTTTTATTTATGCCTATTAATATTAATAGTGATGGAACCATCATTATTCTTTTGTAAATAGATTATTCCAATATTTGATGATGTTAAATCATAATCAGATATATCATTCTTATTATTATAATATTCTAATTCTATAGAAGAATTTTTATTTTTCAATACCACATCCAACACTATTCCTTTTCTATCATGGTTATAAATGGCTTCTACACCCAGTTTATCTATCCTCCATATATTAATACCCTCACAATCAGTTTGGTTTACATTATCGAACCCACTTCCAATTCTGTTTTCAATAATATAATATTGATTTTCATCATCAGTTTTAATTATTATAGGGTTATATTTATCTGAGTTTTGTGGATACAGCGTAACATTACCGTTCCCTTCAGCTATTATAGGATTTACCCAGCCGAACAATAACTTATAGTACGGATTCATATGTATTGTATTAAATTCATTTTGTATAAGTTGGTATTGGTTTGACATTAAATCGCTGCCAAATGATCCGTAATTATAAGTGTCCATAGCTCCCAAAGTATGTGTTAATTCATGTACTAGCGTTCCAAAAGTAGAATCGTCATTTAAATGAACATATAATGAAAATTTATCAATTTCAGCTGAAATTGCAGTAAGTGAAACATTTTCTGTATTGTAATGAGGGAAAACAGCCAATATTTTATATGTACTATACCATTGTGAATCATGCACATCATATCCACCATCCCATAAATATCCATTTATAGTGGTATAATTATTGTGAGTAATTCCTTTTGCAACAAATGGACTTATATCCAAGCCATTAGTAACTAACTCTTCCATTGCATGAGCAATATCATATTTAAATTCAAAACTAGGATATTCAGAATGTAGACCTTGTTCATCTGAATAGTCTTTATCTAAATGAAATGAATAAACTCCCGTTTGATTACTTCCAACTAGAACTGGATTGAAATAAAATTTTCCGTTAGAAACTTCTTTAAAGTAATCATTTACACTTGCTGTTTTATCCTCAATTGAGCCACTTCCAAAAATATAATCAGACCATTGTTTTTCGATTTCTTCATCACTTAACGCATATGAACTATTATTATAATTAAATAATAATACAAGTAAATTGGTAGGACTTGTTTGCCTATTTAAATTTGTCATGTATAAACTCGAAATATCTTCGCTTAATGAAACAAGTCCATAATCCACTGTCATAGGTTCTGACCAGTCCATGTATTCATCAAAACAAATTGTATCTCCTTCCATATGATGCTTAAAGAATCTGGCTATATATGTTGCACTTTCTCCATCAGCTAGTTCTGTATAATCATCCGTT
>ONXO01000062.1 GCA_900321795.1 uncultured Eubacteriales bacterium | reverse complement strand
TGAACTTATAATAGTTGATGATAGTTCAGAGTATAGTGAATATAGCTTTTTAATTCAAGTATTAAAAAAATATAATTTTAAATACTTTGTGCATAGAAACTCAGTAAATTTAGGACCGGGTAATGCTAGAAACATAGGAATAAATAAAAGTAATGGTAGATATATTACTTTTATTGATAGTGATGATTACGTTGAAGGCAATATGATGGAAGAAATTGAAAAAGTGTTAGAAGATGATGAATACGATGCAATTCTTTTTGATTATTACTATGTAATTAAAGGTAAAAAGAAAGTAAGAAAGGCTTTACCTAAAAGCGGTAACATTATAGATAGTAGTGATGCACTTGCTTTATGTAATGGAATGTGCTGGGGAAAAGTCTTCAATAAGAAAACAATAGAGGATAATAATATAGTTTTTCCTAATTTAATGAGAAGTGAAGATTTGGCATTTGTAAAAAGTATTATTGGCAAATGTAATAATATATATTATATTAATAAAGCCTTATATAATTATTTTATAAATCCTTTTTCAATCATGCATAGAAAAGATACATTAAATATTAATAACAATATGGAGGCTTATAATTATATAAAAAAGAATGTTAAGAAAAGTGAAGCTTTAAATATGGTTTTTTTAAGAGATTATATTTATATAATAGTACAAAATATGATATTACTTAAATATAACAATAGAGAGATAAAAGAATTTATAAATAATGAAACTAAAGATGAAGTTGACTGTTTTAGTAATAAATATATTTTATATCAACCTACATATTTAAAAATATGTTTTTGGTTAATAAAAAATAGGTGTATTAATCTACTAAAGATAATTTTTTTGTTAAAAAAGTAGTATATAGTGGTCAATAGTTTATAAATAAGTTATAATTATTATGTAATAATTAATTGGAGTGAGATATGAAAGAAAGTGTTAAAAAATCAGAATGTTTTTCTGTTTTAATGTCAGTTTATATTAAGGAGAAGCCTGAGTACTTAGATGAATCACTAAATAGTGTTATGGATTTGCAAACGGTAAAACCTGATGAAGTTTTATTAGTTGAAGATGGAGAAATAACTGAAGATTTAAAAAAGGTAATTAATAAGTATAAGAAAAAATATCCTAATATATTAAAGTCTGTTCCATTAGAAAAAAATTTAGGTCTTGGCTTAGCTTTACAAAAAGGGCTAGAAGAATGTAAGTATGATTTAATTATGAGAATGGATACTGATGATGTATGTATGCCTGATAGATTTGAAAAGCAATTAAAATATATGAATGAACATAAGGATACTACAGTCGTTGGAGGTACAATAGGAGAGTTTTTATATTCTCCAGAAGAAGAGCTTAGAATAAAAACTATGCCTTTAACATATGAAGATGTATTAAATTATTCTAAGTTTAGAAATCCACTTAATCATATGACAGTTTGTTTTAGAAAAAAGGATATACTTGAAGTTGGTAATTATCAACCTATGCTATTTTTAGAAGATCAATATCTTTGGTCTAGATTATTAATTGCGGGCAAAAGAATCGAAAATATGCCTGATTTATTAGTTAAAGCAAGAATTGGAAATGGATTTTATAAAAGAAGAGGTGCAAAAAACTATATCAAAGGTTGGAAAGAATTACAAAACTATTTGTATAAAAATTCTTTTATAAATCGTTTTCAGAAGTTTAGAAACATATGTGGAATGTATGTTATGGTTTATTCACCTAATTGGGTTAGACAAATAATGTATAATAAAGTATTGAGAAGGGGGTGAGGTAGATAATGAAGAAAGAAAAATATTATAATATATTTTTAATTATATATATATTTATACTTTTATATGCACCACCTTTAATTAAAAGTGTTAATACATTAATACCTTTATTTATTGCAACTTTAATAGTTTTGTTATTAAAATATAAAAATGATGTGATAAATTTTTTTAAAAATAAAGAATTATATAAGCTTGCAAAAATTCTTTTAGTATATTTTTTGTGGTATTTCTTTTCTATTTTGCTTAATTTTTTAATTTATGGAAATCTACATCTATATAATATTGTAATAAATCTTTATTCAATTGGACTTGTAATTATATGCGCTGGTGTATGCTGCTTATTTATCCATTTATTTGCAAAACGACATAATATTTCTTTCAATAAAATTATAGAATATATAATAATTGCAGCTTCAATTCAAGGAATAATTTGTTTACTATCATTTTTACTGCCACCATTTAAAAAATTGTTAATTAATATTTTATATTATTTAAGTGGAAACGAATTATATTTAAACAAGTATCATATAAGCAGACGTTTTTGCGGCTATGCTAATAGTTTACTTGATGATTTTGGGTTTGGTTCAGGGATTCTAGCATGTTTACCATTATTTTATTGTTTAAATGGAGGGAGTAAAAAATATTTATTCTTTGTGCCTTTGTTATTATTAATAATAATTATGAATTCTAGAACAGGACTAATTATTTTTGCTCTTGGGTTTATTATATGGATAATTGAATTAATAAGAAATAAACAGTTTCAAAATTACAAAAAGTTACTTTCATATTTTTCTATTAGTTTATGTATTATAATTTTATTAATCTTAATTTTTAAAAGAGATACAGCAAGCTGGATCATTGATGATTTTTTATCTTTCTTTATAAGGAACAAGAAGGGTACAGCAGATGTATTGTTTGGGTATAATTTTTGGAGACTTCCTAATTTATTTGGAATAATATTTGGAACTGGATATTTTATAGCTGGCTTTGGGGGACTTGTGAATACTTTAAAGTTTACTTCTGATGTTGGCTATATAAATGAGATTTGGAAAACTGGAATATTAGGTTTATTAATCGTTGTATATTTTGTATACTATATTTATAATTATCTAATTAAAAGTGATAAATATAATTATAAGAGTCTATATCATTTTTTCTTAATTTCTATTATTGTTGGTAATATTAAATTTATAGTTTTTGTGTATAATCCTGGTATTGTCATTATGCTATTGTTTATTATAAATGAACTTATGAATGTTGATAATTCAGATTTTACAGTTAATTATGATAAAAATGAATTTAATAATAAGAAGTTAAAATCAAAAAAAGATACATTAGTAAGTGTTGTGGTTCCTATTTATAAAGTTGAACGATACCTCGACAAATGTGTAAATTCTATAATAAATCAGACTTATAGTAATTTAGAAATAGTCTTAGTTGATGATGGTTCTCCAGATAATTGCCCGGTTATTTGTGATGAATATGCAAAAAAAGATAGTAGGATTAGAGTTATTCATAAAGCAAATGGCGGATTAAGCGATGCAAGAAATGTTGGAATTGAAAATAGTGAAGGTGAATATATTTGTTTTATTGATAGTGATGATTATGTTCATGAAGACTATATTTCAAAATTGTTAACTGGAGCTTTAAACAATGATGCTGACATATGTGTATGTAATTTCTATTATGTTAATGAAAAAGGAAAGATATGGGAAAGAAAACAAAAATATGCTAAAGTTTTTTCTTCAACTGAAGCTCTTAAAGATATTTTTACGACTGATCAAAATACGGAAATTGTTGTTTGGAATAAAATATATAAGAGAGACTTATTCATTAAATATAATATAAGATTTCCTAAAGGAAAAATACATGAAGATAATTTTACAACATATAAACTCTATGATAAAGCTAATAAAGTTGTACTTATTAGTGATAACTTATATTATTATCTTCAAAGAGAAAATAGTATTATGTCAGTATTTGATGAAAGAAGATTTGATTTATTACAGGCCGTTGATGAGACAAAAACCTATTTTAAAAATAATAAAGTCTTAAAACCGTATTTAATGTATTATGAAGTATTAATGTTATTATTTTTATTTAATAATATGATAAAGTTTAATTATAATGGTAAAATGAGACAAGAAATTAAAAATATTATAAAGAATAAGAAAAAATTTATATTAGATAGTCCATTAATTTCAAAGGCAAAGAAAGATATGATTTGGTTATTATGTTTTAGTGAAAAACTATACTCATTATTATATAAAATGGTATTGATTATTAGAAATTAGTTAAGATTACTTTTATTAAAAGTAGTCTTTTCTTATGTTTAGTAGTTATATTTTTTCCTCTTTTATCATAAGCTTGTTTAGGAGGAATGTATGATAGCTATTGGAGATTATGTAACCCGAAAAAGTTATAATAATGATATTATTTTTGAAGTAATGGAAATTGATAAAGATAATGTTATGCTTAAGGGTGTGGATTTTAGACTTATGGCTGATGCACCTATGCATGATTTAGTTCCTTTTGATAGAAATACTGCTAAGGACGATTTTTTTCCTATCCTTGGTCTTACTTCTAATTTGGATAGAAATGAGTTTTTTTATTTGCCTGGTAAAGTACTTCATATAGATGCTGATAAATCTTATATGACTAGGTGCATGGATTTTTATAAACAAAATAATATTAAGGCTTTTGGTAAGTGTGTAAAAGAAAGTGAAATGCACAAAGAAGTTGGAAAGCTTTTAGAAACTTATAATCCCGATATACTTATTTTAACTGGTCATGATGCCTATTATAAGAAAAGAGAAAAAGAAAGTAATACTAATAAACTATATAAGAATAGTGAAAACTTTTGCAAAGCTGTTACTGAAGCTAGAAAATATGAAAAGAGCAGTGACAAGTTAATCATTATTGCAGGTGCTTGCCAAAGTAATTATCAAGAATTAATAAAGGCAGGCGCAACATTTGCCTCTAGCCCAGAAAGAATTAACATTCATGCATTAGATCCAGCAATTATTGCAACTAGTCTTAGTTTATCAGATAGAAATGAGGAAGTTAATTTATTAGAGCTCCTTTCTAAAACAAAATATGGTAAAGCGGGTATGGGTGGGCTTAAAAGCAAAGGAATGATGTATACAGGTTACCCTAGGAGTGATGAATAAATGATAAGTAAAATAAAATCTAATATTAAATCACTTATAGGTGAAAGAGTATCTCTTCAAATTAATATGGGTAGAAATAAAGAAGATTTTTGTGAAGGAGTTGTTTCGGAAGTTTATCCATTTGTATTTACTGTTAAAGTTGGGGATTTAGTTAAGAGTTTTTCTTACAATGACGTTCTTACTAAAGATGTAATTATAAGAAAAATATAAATCCACATTAAGTGGATTTTAAGTTTTAGAAAGGAATATTATGATAAAAATAAAAACAGATTCAAGGTTAGTTAAAGAAGGAGATGTATTTGTCGCTATAAAGGGTGAACATTTTGATGGACATGATTATATAGAAGAAGCTATAAATAGAGGGGCCTCAAGGATAGTTTGTGAAAGAGGAAAATATTCGGTACCTACTTTGGTTGTTGAAAATTCAATTAATTATTTGACAAAGCTTTTGACAAATGAATATTCTAGATATTTTGGTGATGTCAAGTTCATTGGGATTACAGGTACGAATGGTAAAACTACAACTGCTTATTTAGTTAGCCAGATACTTACTAATTTAGGTGTTTCTAATGCATATGTAGGTACCATAGGTTATTATTTAAATAGTGAAAAAGTTAGAGATTTACCTAATACTACGCCTGATATATTATCTCTTTATAACTTGATATTTGAATCTATGGATGAGGGTGCTAAAGTTATAGTTATGGAAGTTTCTTCACACGCATTAGAACTTAATAGGATATCTGGAATAAAGTTTGATGCTGCTGCCTTCACTAATCTTACTGAAGACCATTTAGATTTTCATAAAAATATGGAGAATTATCTAAAGTGTAAGCTAAAAATTATTAATTATATGAAAGATAATGGTATTATGGTTGTAAATACAGACGATGAATACTCTAAACGTTTCGAAATAGGTAAATATAAAACTATTGGAATAAATTCTGATGCTGATTATAATGTATTTAGTTATAAGTTTGATGAAGGCACTAAACTTAATTTTGAATATGATAATAGAAATTATTTCGTTAGAAATAGTTTATTAGGTAAGTTTAATGTATATAATTATATGATGGCTTTAGCAATTGTTAATAGTTTTGGTGTAGATATAAAGAAGATTATTAGTGTCACTAATGAATTACAAGCTCCTACAGGTAGAAATGAAGTTATTAAAGTAGGTAAATCAAAAGCCATTATTGACTATGCTCATACGCCTGATGCTGTGTTTAAAATAATTAATAGCACAAGAGAAAGTGCTAAAGGTAAAATCTATACCATTATTGGCTGTGGAGGAGATAGGGATAAAAAGAAAAGATCTATAATGGGAGAGATAGCTACAAGATTATCTGATTTTGTTATTTTTACAGATGATAATCCTAGAAGTGAAAATGAGGAAGCTATTATGGAAGATATATTAAAAGGTGTTAAAAATGATAATTACATAGTTATTTATGATAGAGAAGAAGCAATTAAGAATGGTTTGGCTATGCTAAGTAATGATGATACTCTTTTAGTATTAGGAAAAGGCCATGAAGAATATCAATTATTTGGAAATGAAAAAGTATATTTTAGTGATAGGAAAGTCATTGACAAATATAATGATTATAAAGTATTAATTAAATAAACAGTTTACATAAATATTTACCTTTTGTAATAATTTTCTTGATTTAGGTAAAAATAAAAGATATAATTATATTATAAGTTACAAGGAGGTAAATCATGAAAATAACTAACGTAACTATTAGAAGAGCTGAAAGAGAAGACTCTCGTATGAAAGCGGTTGCATCAGTTTTACTTGATGATGAATTTGCTGTTCATGACATCAGAATTATAGAAGGGACTAAAGGATTATTCATTGCAATGCCTAGTAGAAAAACTAGTGCTGGTGGATTTAGAGATATAGCTCATCCAATTAATCAAGAAGTTCGTACTATGTTTGAAAAAGCAATTCTTGATGCATATGAAAACTCTACTAACGAAGTAGCTAGTGAAGAATAAGTTCTAGTAATAGAACTTTTTTTCTTGCATATATTTTACTGGTGAAGAATATATGGATAAAAATATAGTTATGGAAAGCAATCTAAATCATACAGTAACAATTAATGAAAGAAAGACTTCTGTTATAACGGGAGTTAAAAAGTTAGAAAGTTTTGACAATAAAGAATTTTTTTTAAATAGTGTAATGGGTTATATGTTAATAAAAGGTGAAGGTTTAGAGTTAATTAAATTAGATACATTTCAGGGAACATTATCTATTAAAGGAAGAGTTGATTCTGTTAATTATGTAGATGCAGGAGGAAAGAAAGTAAATAAAGAAAGCGTGCTTTCAAAACTATTCAAATAATGGGACTTAAAGAGCAACTTCTAAGCATACTATTTTCTTTTTGTTATGGTATTATCTTTTCATATCTATATAATCTCAGTTATAATTTTCTATATAAAAGTAAAATACTTTATAGAATACTTATTAATATACTTTTTTGCTTAATTGTATTTTTAGTATATTTTTTGTTACTTAAAGCTATTAACTACGGAGTAGTACATATATATTTTTTAATAGTGTTTGCAATTGGTTTTATACTTTTTGTTAATAAGAGTAAGTATTTAAGAAAGCACTTAAAAGTAAAAAGCAATACAAAAGAAGAAAAATAAATTGTAATTATAGCCTTATTTTATTATAATTAGCTTAGGTGTTAGTTTATAAGAGGTAAATATGCAAGACATGAGTTTAGACAATGATTATTATAAGATTGAAGAAATTAGTGATACATACAATGGAAAAAAATATCGCATTATTGCAAGAATACCTATGCTATATGGATGGATTGAAGATGTCAAATTTGTAGTTGAAGGTATTAGAGATTTTAAACTTTTTCATAAAAAAAATGAAAGTGAATTTGCTTATTTTGAAAACGAAATAGAATTGCCTACTAGAGCAATATTTCATTATTATTTTTTATTTCATGTCCATAATAAAACAATGTATATTAAAAATAATGGTATTGGGGATTCTATCTTAAATAGTGAAAAAATGAAAATAAGTATTAATTTTGATGTTCCTGATTGGGCTAAAGGGAAAATAATGTATCATATTTTTGTTGATCGATTTAAGAAAAGTGGAAATGATGATTTAATGAATATGCCTAGAAGAACTATTCATAATTCGTGGGATGAAGAAATGATAATAGGCCCTAATGAAGAAGGTATTTGGAACTGTGATTTTTATGGTGGAAATTTAAAGGGAATAGAGGAATCTTTAGATTATATTAAATCACTAGGTGCTAGTATTATTTACTTAAGTCCAATTTTATGGAGTCAGTCTAATCATAGATATGATACATCTGATTTTGAGCTTGTAGATCCATATGTAGGGAGTAATGATGATTTAAAGTCATTATGTAATAAAGCACATAGTAAGGGGATAAAAGTTATATTAGATGCAGTATTCAATCATACAGGAAATGATAGTAAATATTTTAATGAACTGGGTTCTTTCAATAATATAGGTGCATTTCAAAGTAAAGAATCTATATATTATCCATTTTTTAAAAAGCATTATGCAAACGGAAAGACATATTTTGACTATTGGTGGGGAATGAAAAATCTTCCTGTTTGCGATGGTAGTTCAAAGGAATGGCAAGAATATATTTATGGTAAAAACGGAATTGTTGATTTGTGGTTCTCTTTAGGTATTGATGGGCTTAGATTAGATGTCGCTGATGAATTAAGTGATGAGTTTATCGAAGGTATTAGAAGAGCTGTTAAAAGAAATAAAGAGGATGGATTTATTCTAGGAGAAGTGTGGAAGAATCCAATGAGAATGAACAGGGGATATATTGAATCAGGTAAGGGAATGGACTCAGTAATGAATTATACCTTAATGGATGCACTCATAAGATATTTTAAATATAGTGATACATATAAGTTAAATGATATTATAAATCAAATAAAATATGAATATCCTAAAGATACTATTTTTTCTCTTATGAATTTTACTTCAACACATGATATATCAAGAGCTATTAATATATTTGGAAGTAATGAGTTTCAATTAAATAGTGAATGGGCTTGGAACTTGAAAAATGAAGATGTATATTGGGCTAAGAATTATCATCTATGTGAAGATGAATATAAAAACGGAAAATCAATTCTTAAAAGTTATTTATTTACTTTAGCTTTTTTACCGGGTATATTATCTATTTTTTATGGTGATGAAGTAGGCCTTATGGGAATGGGAAATTTGTCTAATCGTAAACCATTTCCATGGAATAATATAGATGTAGATGTTTTGAAAAGTGTTAAATATATTGGATGGATTAGAAATAAAGAGAAGTTCTTAGAAAAAGCTGATTTAAATGTAGTAGATATTAATAATGATTATTTTGCATTTGAAAGAATTAGTAATTCTGAAAAAACTTTTACTATTGTTAATAGAACTGATAAAATTCTTTATTTACCAAATTTTTATGATAATCCTAATGAAATTTATACATTAGATAATAGTGATGTTAAAAAGTTAATGCCTCATGGTACTTTATCTTTAAAGAAAATAAAATGAGTTAAAACATATTTTTGAAGAAAAATAAATTGTATTTTCTTCTTTTTTTTCCTATAATAATTATAGAAGTAGGAGGAATATAATATGTGTGGAATAGTTGGATTTGTAGGAAACACTAAAAATAATAAAAAAATTATAAAGAATATGGCTGATAGAATTAATCATAGAGGGCCTGATGGAGAAGGATATTATATAAATGATGATATAGCTCTAGGGCATAAACGTTTATCTATTATAGATTTAAAAGGTGGGGCTCAGCCAATGTTTTCTTATGACGATAGATTAGTTATAGTTTTTAATGGTGAAATATATAACTATAAAGAATTAAAAGAAGAACTTAAAGAATATACTTTTAATACTAATAGTGATACAGAAGTAATTTTAAATGGATATTTAAAGTGGAAAGAAGAAATGCCTAAACATTTGAGAGGGATGTTTGCTTTTGCTATTTATGATAAAGAAGAAGACATTGTATTTTGTGCTAGAGATTATTTTGGTATTAAGCCTTTTTACTATTATGAAAATAATAAAACATTTATGTTTGCATCAGAAATTAAAGCTTTCTTAGAACATCCTGATTTTAAAAAAGAAATGAATGAAGAAGTTCTTTCTAGTTATTTAGTATTTGGTTTTAATCCAAGAGAAGAATCTTTCTTTAAAGGTGTTAAAGAGTTAAAGCCAGGATGTACATTAACTTATAAAGATGGAAAAATAAATGTTAAAAGATATTTTGAAATAGATTTTAATACAAAGAAAGATGGTTATGACAAAGCTGTAGACAATATAGTTAACGTAATGGATGAGTCTGTTAAATATCATATGGTTAGTGATGTTGAAGTTGGATCATTCCTTTCAAGTGGAATAGATTCTTCATACATTGTTTCTTTAGCACATCCTGATAAAACATATACAGTTGGTTACGAAAATAAGAAATATAGTGAAATAGAGTATGCAAAAGATTTAACTGATAAGTTAGGCATTACTAATAAAAGTAAGATTATTACTAAAGAAGAGTATTTTAATGTGCTTAATGATACAATTTATCATATGGATGAGCCTACTGAAGATCCAGCTATAACTGCACTTTATTTTGTGGCTAAAATAGCTAGTGAAGATGTTAAAGTAGTACTTTCTGGTGAAGGTGCTGATGAATTCTTTGGAGGATACAACTATTATAGAGAAGAAGTAGATTATCAATTTTATAATAAAATACCTTATTTTTTAAGACATACAGCAAGTAAATTTTTTTCACTTTTCCCAAGCATGCGCGGAGTTAACTTTATAGTTAGAAGAGGAGAAAAGGTAGAAAACGCATATGTAGGTGTTTCGCCTGTGTGGGGTAAAAATGAGATTAACAAAGTTCTAAAGAAGAAAGAAAAATTTAGAGCTAGTGATATTACAGGAAAGTTTTTAGACAAGTTTAAAACACGCGATAATTTAACCAAAATGCAGGCTATTGATTTAAATTGTTGGCTTGTTAAAGATATACTTAAAAAAGGTGATAGAATGACAATGGCTCATTCTATAGAAGCCAGAGTGCCTTTTGTTGATAAAGAAGTGTTTAAAATTGCAAGTTCTTTACCTACTGAATATAAAGTAAACAAAACTAACACTAAAGTAGCTCTTCGTGATGCTGCTAAAAAGGTTATACCTACTGAAGCTTATAAAAAGAAAAAACTAGGCTTCCCAGTTCCAATTAGAGAATGGATGAAAGAAGAAGACGTTTACAGTGATATAAAAAGTAAATTTAATAGCGATTTTGCCAATGAATATTTTAATGTTAAATATTTAAATAAAATGCTTGATAATCATGTAAGTGGTAAAAAGGATAATTATAGAAAACTATGGAGTGTATATGTTTTCTTAAAGTGGCATCAAATATTCTTTGAAAACTAGAGGGGAATTATTGACATGGGGGGGGAAACCTATGATATAATTAACTATAGAAAGAAGGAGAAAAGAAGTTATGAAAAAAAGTCAATTTGTTATTTTATTAGTAGTAATAGTTTTGTGTGCAGGTGGAATCTTTGG
>ONXO01000028.1 GCA_900321795.1 uncultured Eubacteriales bacterium | reverse complement strand
TTTTTCATTAATAGTTAAAGATTTTACTCTATTGCTTTTAGTTTTTACAATATTATTAACCTCTACGTAATTATTGTCAAATAAACCAAGTTTACTTAAAAAAGTAGGCATTTCAATTTGCATATTGCTTTCAAAAGTTTTTACATTTTCATCCCATTGTGACGAAGTACTGACAAGATATGGTAAATCTATTGAAAACACATCACTAGCATTTTCAGTATATCCATTAGACAAACTAAAGTAAAAGGATGCAATTATATCACCTTCGTAAGTTATATACTCATTTTTAGTTTCGTTAACAATATTTCTTAATTTGCTAAGATATTCATCATATTTAACATTCCAGTTTTCTCTCATTTTATCTTCATCAACATAACATTGGTCACTATTTTTTGCAACATAGTCTTCATGCTTAAGCTTATTATACATATAGAAAGTTCTAATAGCAACTGCTTCAGCTTTAAGAGCTTCTTCATTAAATAAAGCTGGCATCTCACATGCTAGAACTCCCAAAACATACTCATCAATTGACATGGTAAACTCATTATTATTAAAAGCTACAATTACAATTTGATTATCTTTATTAATTACTTTATCTTTAACTTCAACGGGAATAGTGAAATAATATAATACGATAAGAGCTACAATTATTAATACATACTTTTTCATATTAAATTATATTCAAAATAAAAGAAGTTATGACAAATAACCTCAATTTATTAGATTTTTACAATACTTAAAGTCAGATAATTTAGTATTAATCATATTTTCTTGCTTTTTCTATACTCTTAATCTTATCTATACGCCTATTATACCTTTCTAACTCCAAGGGGCTAGCATTCAAATAAGCATCGACAATATCCTTGGCTGCAAATGTAAAATGATTAGCAGAAAAAGATATAACATTCGCATGATTATGTTCTTTTGCCAGTCTTGCTTCATTTGCATCATCAACTTTTGCACACATAATTCCCTTGACTTTATTAGCAACAATACTCATACCTATTCCAGTACCACATATCAAAATACCATTTTCTACTTCCTTAGCAAGAATGCCTTTACATAGTTTCATTGCATAATCTACATAATCAACATTTAAAGAAGAATCTGTTCCATAATCTACATAATCTATACCTTTTTTAATCAAGTACTTTTTAATTTTTTCTTTCATTTTATAACCTTTATGGTCTGAAGCTATACCAATTTTCATTTTTTCACCTTCTAATATTATTATAAATGTTTTTAAATCAAATAATCTAATAAAAAGAAAAAATAGTCATTTACTTGACTATTTTAAACCATATTTTTCTTTGAACTTTTGAACATTACCTGTTCTTGCAGTCATATGTTTTCCTGTATAAAATGAATGACATTTATTACAAGTTTCAAGTTGAATCTCACTTTTAGTACTCTTAGTAGTAAATTCATTACCACAAGCACATTTAACTTTACATTCCTTTAGTTCTGGATGAATTCCTTTTCTCATTATTATTCTCCTTTCGCCATAGCTAATTAAGCCATAGAAACTCTTTGCTTATGTAATATAACATTTTTTTTAAAAGATTTCAAGCATATTATATTAACTTTTGCATATTTTTATGACATTTAGGAGAAAAACATTGCATTTTAGTAAATCAAAGACTCTAAAAGTATCTTAATAACACTTACTAAAAGTTTATCTTGTTCATTTACTTCTTTATCACTTAAAACTATAACCGAACCTATTGCATCAGCATCAACAATAACAGGAAGTACTAAATAATAACTATCTAGCTCATTATTCTCAAATAATATACCTTTCCCACTTCCAGATTTCCTATCATTAATAAGATTTATTACTAAAGAATCAACTTTAGCATCTAAAATAGTATTACCACTAGAAGCAATTACCTTCTCTTTATCAGTAACTAAAAACTTAGAACTGCTAAGTTTAGAAAAAGAATCTATATATCTCTTAGCATTTTCTTTAATAGATAACATTTTTTGATGTTTTTTTAACACAATTTTATCCTCTTCAATAAAAATCTGTAAATCTTCACCATTTCTAATATTTAGATTCTTCCTTATTTCCTTAGGTATAACAATTCTTCCTAACTCATCAATTTTTCTAATAACACCAGTATTTTTCATAAACACCTCTAATTTATATTTTAAATATTTTAAGAGATTTTATACTATAGTTTTAATATATTTCACTTTGAATAAATACTAGCAAATCAAATATATAATAAATATAATGCTTATCAAGTCCAAGTTTATTAAGAGTTATTATTATCGAACTTCCCCTATAAACAAAATTAAACTTGGTAGATATCTTAGTAGACTCAATAAATAATTTTTCAATATTAAGTTTAGAATAAATATCTTCTTCAAGCCTGATAGAAAACTTACTTTTATCATTAACCATGATTTTAATACCAAGCTGCTTCATTAATTTTTCAGTTAATTCTTGATACATATAGTTTTCCAAATCATTATCAACTTTACCAAATCTATCTTCTATTTCTTTATAAATATTATTAAGTTCTTTAACAGTATTAATATTACTTATCTTTTTATGTAATTCAATTATAATTGCATCTTCATCAGAATAACTGCTATTTATATGTGTAGCAACATCATCAATTTTAATTTCTTCTTTTTCTTCTTCATCTTTTATTCCATTCAGCTCTTCATTAATAAGTTCAATATACATATCAACACCAACAGAATCAATAAATCCAGCTTGTTCACTACCGAGTAAATCTCCTGCACCACGAATACTCAAATCTCTCATAGCTATTTTGTATCCGCTTCCTAATTCAGTAAACTCCTTTATAGCATCTAGCCTTTTTTGAGCAGTTTCACCCAAAATCTTATCTTTATTGTACATTAAATAAGCATAAGCTTGCTTTTCTCCTCTACCAACTCTACCCCTAATCTGATATAGCTGAGAAAGACCAAATCTATCTGCATCCATAACTATAATAGTGTTGGCATTAGGAATATCAATTCCATTTTCAATAATAGTAGTACATACTAAGCAATCAAACTTGCCTTCATCAAAATTATAAATAACATCTTGCATTTGTTCTTTAGTCATTTTTCCGTGTGCATACTCTATAGATACTTCTGGTAGTAGCTTCTTAAAGTCATTTACTAAATCATTAATCTTTTCTACTCTATTGTATAGAATAAAAACTTGTCCACCTCTAGCTTTTTCTTTCAAAACAACTTCTCTTAATATATAAGGATCATAGTTTATTACATAAGTTTGAACTGGTAACTTACTTTTAGGTGCAGTTTCAATAAGTGATAAATCTCTAATACCTATCAAGCTCATCTGTAAACTTCTAGGAATAGGAGTTGCTGATACACTAAGAACATGAACATTACTCTTCATTTCCTTAATTTTTTCCTTATGCATAACACCAAAACGCTGCTCTTCATCTATAACAAGAAGTCCCAAATCTTTAAACACTATATCTCCAGATAAAAGTCTATGAGTTCCAAAGACTACATCAATAGTCCCCTTTTCTAAACCTTCAAGAGTCTCTCTTACTTCTTTAGGAGTACTATACCTATTTAAAACAGCTATATTAACTCCAAAGTTCTTGAATCTTTCCTTAGCTGAAGTAAATTGTTGAAAACTTAAAATTGTAGTTGGACACAAATAAGCAACTTGTTTATTATTCATGACTGTTTTAAATATAGCTCTAAAAATAACTTCAGTTTTACCATAACCAACATCGCCACAAAGCAATCTATCCATAGGCTTAGAGCTCTCTAAATCTCTCTTAATCTCATTAGTAGTTTTTAACTGATCTTGAGTTTCTTCGTAGATAAACTCGTTTTCAAATAGTACTTGTTCAGGAGTATCCTTTTCAAAAGGCACAACTTTAGAAATAGATCTATTTTTATATATCTTAATTAAATCTTCACTAATATCTTTAATCTTATTTCTAATCTTTATTTTAGTCTTTTCCCATTCAATACTATTTAATTTATGAATAGTAGGCTTAGCCCCATCTTTAGAAGAATATTTATATAATTTATCAACCTTATCAACAGGTAAATATAATTTATCATCACCTTTATATTTAATTAAAATGTAATCTCTAGCTTGTCCATTTTTCATTATAGTAGAGATTCCCATATAAATACCAATACCACTTGCCTTATGGACAACATAATCTCCAATTTCTAACTTCTCAATAGAATCAATTCTCTTACCCATTTTAAAACCAGTATTATATTGAAAACTCTTCTTTTGAGGAATTAAATCATTTTTAGAATAATAGTATATACTTTTATAAATAAAACCATTTGATATATCAATAGATAATACTTTAGACTTATTTATTCCTAAATCATTAACAAATTTTTTATCACTAGTACATAAATAACCACCAGTATTTAAAATATCCATTGTATACTTTGTTTTATCATTACAATAATTTTCTATAGATTGAGCATTAATTACAATATCATAATTTAAATCATCATTAATTATATCAATATAAACATTAAAATCATTTTTAACTTCATCTAAATTAAACAAACTAGTATAATCATCATAATATTTCATTTGCTCTTGTATAGCTTTGAAAACATTAGCTATTTGATTATAATCTTGATAAACTAAAACAGCATCATCTAAGTAATCAAAAATACTAGAAGAAGATTCATCATACTCATCTAAAGTTGGTTTTATTTGAATCTTATCTATATTCTTAATAGATAATTGAGTATTCTCATCAAAATATTTAATTTCATCTATTTCATTATCAAAAAATTCAATTCTCACAGGATGTTCTTCAAAAATCGGAAATATATCAACTACAAAACCTCTAACACTAAACTCTCCTGTATTTGTAACTAAACTTTCTCTTTTATAACCAATATCATTCAATTTAGTAATAAGTTCATCCCTATTTATAGTATTATTTACTTTTAAAACAATAAACTTTTCATTAAGCTTTTCTTTTTTAGGTAATTTTTTTAAAAAACTATTAGTATGACAAATAAGTATTTTCTTTTTGCTATTATCAAACTGATTTAAAAATCTCATACGCATATACATTAATTCAGGAGAAGTAGCTATAGCCTTTTTGGTTAAATAATCATCATCTGGAAAAATAAAAACTTGATCCATAAGAGCTAAACTCAAATTAGAATAGATTCTATTTGCATCAGATAAAGTTGGAGTAACAAGCACAAGATTTTTATTTAACGAAAAAAACATATACAAAAGAAATTGATTGTATATTTCATTAGAACTAATAGATATTTTATAATTGTTTTCTATCTTTTCATTAAATAATCCTTCTATCATGTTTTCCTCTTTCTAATTATATTTATTCATTAACTGATTAAAGTCAAGCATAACAAAGTCTTCTATAACATTATTCACAATTTTTAAAACTTCATTTATTTTATTAGAATCTTCGTAAGAAAACTTACCTAATACGAACTCAATCGTGCTATTATCAGGTTTGGATATTCCAATTCTTACCCTTTTAAAATCTTCAGTACCCAAATGTTTTATTATGCTTTTAATACCATTATGGCCTGCAGAAGATCCAGTTTTTTTAATTTTAAAGTGACCTACTTCAAAGTCCATATCATCATAGATAATTAAAACATCTTCCATATTAATTTTATAATAATCCATAACCTTTCTAACAGCCACACCACTTTCATTCATAAAAGTTAAAGGCTTTAAGAACAAAACTTTTTCATTATTGATAATCTTTTCGTATAGTGAATAGTTATCATTAGTTTTAAATTTAACATTTCCCAAATAACTATCAAGAGCCATAAAACCTATGTTATGTCTTGTTTTATCATATTCTTTACCCGGATTACCAAGACCAACTATTAATTTCATTTTTTATTCACCTCATACATATTATATAATATATTTTTACTTGCATCATTCTTTTTGGATACATATTTAATTGCATCACTTGCTTTCAAACCAAGACTCACTAATTCAAATACATCTTTTAATAAATTATCATAATCAATTTCTTGAACAATCTTATCAATTACTATTACAATTTCACCTTTAACATCCTTATAAGTATCAATAGCAGTTAATATATCGCCTCTAAAAACTTCTTCATGTAGCTTAGTTATTTCCCGGGAAATACTAATCTGTCTATTTCCCAAGATTTTATATATGTTCTGTAAAGTTTTTTGTAGTCTATGAGGCGCTTCATATAAAATAGTTGTAAAGTTTAAATGCTTTATACTTTCTAGTTCTTTAATACTTTGAGCTTCTTTATTACTTAAAAAGCCATAAAACAAAAACTTATCTTGATCCAGTCCTGACATATTAAGTGCAGGAATAAATGCACATGCACCTGGTAAAGCAATAATATTAAAGCCAGCATCAATAATATTTCTAACAACTAAAGAACCTGGGTCACTAATCAATGGAGTACCCCTATCTGTAACCATTGCTACATTCTTTCCTTCTTTAAGAAAAGTTAAGATTTGATTAGTTGCTTTTGCCTCACTAAACTTATGACAAGAATAAATTTTATTCTTTATATGAAATGCATTTAGCAATTCCGTAGTAACTCTAGTATCTTCAGCAAAAATAGCATCTACACTTTCTAGTGTTTTTAAAGCTCTCGTAGTCATATCTTCTAAATTACCTATTGGCGTAGGCACTATATATAAACTAGGACTATTATCATAACTCTTTTGTAACATTCTTTTCACCTCTCAAACATATTTAATACTTCATTTGTATAATTTCCATCTTCTTTATGACAAATAAGTGGTGGTAAAACTTTTAAACCAATTTTACCGTTTTTCTTTGCATCAATTAAAACTAAGTTAGATTCTTCACCTTCTTTTGGATAAATGAACCTAATTCTTTTTGCTTCCATGTTATTTTTATTAAGTAATTCTATAATTTCAGATAACCTTTCTGTTCTATGAACAAGAACTAAACTTCCATTATTCTTTAATAGTTTTTTAGAAACAGAAATGATATCTTCTAAAGTAATTTTCATTTCATGTCTAGCAATAGATTTGATTTCATTTTGATTTATATTACTACTTTGCAAATACTTAAAATATGGAGGATTACATGTTATCAAATCAAAACTATCTGTTTCATAAGATTTTAAAACTTCTTTTACATCCATATTTATTACTTCAATTTGATCTTCAAGAGCATTAATCTTAACAGTCTCTTTAGCAAGATTATATATTTCTTTTTGAAGTTCTATACCAATTATCTTGGAATTGGTATATTGACTCAAAACAAGAGGTATAGGAGCATTTCCAGTACACAAATCCATTATTTTCATATCATTTCTTAAAACACAAAATCTTGGAAGCAAAATTGATTCCAAGCTAAAATTAAAATAATTATTATTTTGTACTATTTTAAGTTTATTATACCCAACTAAATCATTAATAACATTTTCCATAACATATCCTTAATCAACATTAACAGTAATTCTTCCTTCATCAGGAACATCAACTTGATAAGAACGTTTTAAAATATCAATAGATACTACAGTTCCTTTGCCATTATCAGTTTTAACAACATCGCCTATATTAGGAAGCCCAACTCTTTTTTCAGTATAAACTTCATCTTCATAACTTAGACAACATAAAAGTCTTCCACACTGTCCATTTATTTTTGAAGGGTTTAATGCTAAGTTTTGATTTTTAGCCATGTTAATTGAAACTCCATCAGCTAAACTTCTTTGAAAACTAGAGCAACAAAGTTCTCTACCACATTGCCCAATTCCAGAAATCTCTTTTGCCCTGTCTCTAACACCTATTTGTCTTAGTTCAATTCTTGTCTTATAAATAGATGCAAGTTCCCTAGCCATTTCACGAAAATCCACTCTAGTTTCTGAAACAAATAGAAATACTAATTGCTTCTTATCTAAAGTATAGTTGGCTTCAAGAAGATTCATATTTAAATCCAATTCTTTAGCTATCTCTCTAGCTGCTTCAAGAGCATTTGCAGCTTCTTTTTTATTAGATTCATACATTTTCAAATCTTTATTTGTTGCAATTCTTACAATACTTTTCATATCATTAGTTTCATCTTTGTTAATAATATTAGAAATAATAACTTTGCCTACCTGAAGTCCTTTATCTGTTTCAACAACAACATAATTACCATCATTTATATCCAAATTATTAACTTTAAAGAAATAAAGTTTACCACTTTCTTTAAAACTAATACCTGCCACATTACTCATTAGCAACACCAACCATTCCAATAATTAGTCTATCTAAAAATAAACTAATATTCAAGTTATATTCTAACATATTTTCATACTTATTGATAATAATTAATTTATTAATTATTGTTTTTTCATTATTATTATCACTTATTTTAACTATCAAATCTTTATTTTCACCAAAAATTTCAATCCTGCCCTGTAATTTATATAAAAGTATATCTCTGTAAAAACATTTTAATATTTGAAGCAAATTAGATATTGTTTCTTTATCCTCTTTTTTATTTAAAACATCGTATATATATCCAATAGAATTAATTTTTTTATCTTCAAGTAATTGAATAAAAGCTAAAGATTTACTTTTAACTTCTTCATCGATATCTAACAAATTAATACTACTCTCAGAAGATATATTTACTATCTGACATCTAGATTTTATAGTAGGTAAAATCTTATTAACATTTTCACTAATCAAAAAAGCATATATACCATTCTCTGGTTCCTCTAAAAACTTTAAAAGAGAGTTAGAAGCATATTCATTCATCTTTTCTGCACAAGCTATTATATAAACTTTATTATCATTTATTTGAGATTTAGTCATAAACTGTTCTTGTAAAGATAAAATATTTTCTTTAACAATTTTACCATTATCTGGCCTTATAACAATTAAATCAGGGTTTTCTTCAGTATCAAATTTTCCATTAAAAAAATATTCTGAAAGTATTTTTAAAAGTTCTTCTTTTATAGCATCATATGAAGTGTTGCATATTAAAAAAGCATGAGACATTCTATTCTCATTAAATAATCGTTCAAAATATTTTTTTAATATGCCTTCCATAAATCCTCCTACATAAGTTGTTGTAAAATACCAAGCCCCACAACAGCCGGCAAGCCTAAGATTGCTACAAAAACAATGGATAATACATTAATCGGAATAACAATACCCACACTACTAACTATTAAGTCTACAGTATAAAGCATAGCAATAGCCATTACTAATCTTTTAATTATTAAAACTATATATTGCATATCTTCCTCCAATATATAGTATTTTCTTAACCTTTAATTATGACAAGAACTTTCTATCATCCATAGCTCTAATAATTGTCAAAGGATCTAAGTATTCAATATCTGCTCCCATAGGAATACCATAAGATAATCGAGATATTTTAACATTTTTTCCTTCTAATAACTTCTGAATATATAAGGAAGTCATCTCGCCTTCAACTGTTGGGTTCAAAGCTATTATAATTTCATTTGTTTCTTCATTAATTCTATCATTTACAAGTGAATAAATATTTAAGTCTTCTGGATTAATTTCATCTATTGGCGATATTAAACCACCTAATACGTGATATGTTCCACTAAACTTTCCTGTTTTTTCAAAACTAAAAACGCTTTTAGAATCTTCAACAACACATATTAGATTCTTATCCCGAGTATTAGAATCACAAATATTACAAATATCCTTATTAGTTAAATGACCACATATTTTACATTTTCTAATGTTTTTTTTAAAATTAATTAAGTTATTTGCAATTTCTTCAACCTGATCAATATCTAAAGAATCAACAGCATATACAAAACGTTCTGCTGACTTATCTCCAATTCCAGGAAAACGCTTAAAACTTTCCAATAGTTTTTCAAACTCATCTGGATATATCATATCCTAAAACAATCCTCCAAGACCACCAGTATACTTACCTAGCTTTTCGCTTTTCATCTTTACTATTTGTTCTAAAGCCTTATTGGCAGCAACAACTATCATATCTTGTAATAGTTCTTTGTCAGACAACAACTGCTCATCCTTTATTTCAATTTTAGAAACAACATTTTTTCCAGTAACTTCTACTTTAACAGCTTCATTTTCACCTATAAAAATAGTTTTTTCTATCTCTTGATTAGCCCTTTCTAAATCTCTTTGTACTTTTTGTGCTTGAGCCATTAAACTCTGCATATTCATAATTAATTCCTCCTCTATTTTATGTTAACAACATTCTGTCCAAAAATATCTGTAGCTGCATCTTCAATATCTTGAGAACCTTTAGACACTTCTAATTTTACACTATTTTCATCAATAATTACATATGGAATATTATTTTTTTTCTTAAAAATGTATTCTTCTTTAAGTTTAGTCCACTCATCACTAGTAACAGCAACGATTCTGTACTCTCTCTTATATATTTCATTTAAAAATATTTCAATTTGTTTTATATTATTATTAAAAATACTTAAAGCTCCTGAATCATTAACTTTTATCATTAATAAGTCTGATGACGCAACTACAATTGAAGTATCATCCAAAACTTGCACTAAAGCATTATATTTCTTATTTGAAATATAATCATTAATTCTATCAAAACCTTCTTGTACTCGTTTTAACTCATCTTTATTTGCTCCAGCAAAAACATTATTAATTCTAATTTGTCTAAGTTCATTTATATCTGATTTATTATTTTCATTAAACATCGATGTCTGAACATCATCATCTTGAATTGTTTTTTCAAATGCAAGATTACCTTGTTCATTGTTGTTTAATTCTAAATTATCATTTAAGTTATTTTCATTATCAGTATTAAAAACAAAGAAAGTATTATTTAAATTGGATTCAGAACGCAATTCATCAATTTTTTGCATATCTTTTTCTTTTTTTTCATTAACAATTTCAGTTAAATGCATTAAATAGATTTCAAACAAGGTTTTCTGATTATTAGTATATTTCATTTCAGTTAATAACTCATTTAAACTCTTTGAAAAAATTAATATATCATTTGAATTAATTTGAATTTGTGATAATTTTTGTTTATAATCACCATCAAAATAATTATTTAATTGTTTAAAAATTTGAATATCTCTTAAAATTGTTAATAAATGGTTAACAACATCAGATAAGTTTTTTCCTTGAGTAGATAATTCCTCAGAAATAGTTAATAATTTTGCATAATCTTCACTTAAAATACAATTTAATATATCAAAGATAACATCAGTAGATATTTTGCCACTAAGTCTATCAATATCACGTATGTCTGTTTGCTTACCTTTGTTTAAAGATATTACCTGATCTAAAAGATTAATTGTATCTCTAACACAACCATCAGAAGATTCAGCTATGTAATTCAAAACATTTTCATCAAGCTCTTTTTTCTCTTGTTTTAAAATATATTTCATCCTAGAAACTAAATCCTCAGTTGAAACTCTATTAAAGTCAAATCTCTGACAACGAGAAAGTATAGTTAATGGAATTTTATTAGGCTCCGTTGTCGCCAAAATGAAAATAACATGTGAAGGTGGTTCTTCCAAAGTTTTTAAGAGGGCATTAAATGCACCTGTTGATAACATATGAACTTCATCTATAATATAAATTTTATATTTACAAAAAGAAGGCATCAATTTAACATTATCTCTTAAAGTTCTAATCTCATCAACGCCATTATTACTAGCAGCATCTATCTCTATAATATCAATGTCATTTTCTTTAAGAGCTTTACAGTTTGTGCACTCATCGCATAAATCTTCTTTAAAACTTAGGCAATTAACTGCACGTGCAAAAATCTTAGCAAGACTAGTCTTTCCTGTTCCACGTGGTCCGGTAAATAAATAAGCGTGAGAAATATGGTTAGACTTAATAGAATTAACTAATATTTTAACTATAGTGTCTTGACCAACTACATTTGAAAAATTATATGGTCTATATTTTCTATACAAAGCAACATAAGACATAGAAACCTCCTTGTATTAAAATTATAACATTTTTAATAATAAAGCCTAAGCTTTTAACGCTTATTTTTAAAGAAAGATGTTAGCAAATTACTATATTGCTCATTAATATCAGTAATAATTTGTTGATAACTTGTTTTTCGATTAACTCTTTTTACATTATGTACCATATAATATACATTTTTAATTCTTGATTCCTCAATTATTTTTTTACACATATCACACGGTTCAAGTGTTACATACAAATCACATTCATCAAGTCTCCAGTCACCAAGTTTTTTTGTTGCATTAAGAATGCATTTAACCTCAGCATGATTTAAAGGATTTCCATCACAATGACGTGTATTAAATGCTCTGGAAACAATTTTGTTGTTAATAACTAGTAAAGCTGCGACTGGGACTTCTCCTTTTCTACCGGCTTTTATCGCCAATTTTATTAGTTCATCAAAATATTCTTTCATTTTTATAACCTCAAAAAAAGTGCACACACATAAGAGGTATTAAGGCTGCTATCTTCCAATTCTGACCTGGTTTTACATTATGTGTTGCACAAATAGATTATAACATAAATTCTTATAAATAAAAAGCTAGTGCTAGTAACTAATGTTTTACGCGAAACTTTAATTTAAAAAATATTTTTGTAAGCACAATAATTGTTTTAAAAAATATATTATCTTAATGTTCCACGTGGAACATTGAAATTTTTTGCTTATTCAATTAAATAAAATACTAAAAATTATGTTTCACGTGAAACATTATTATAAAAAGATTAATGTTCCACGTGGAACATTAATCAATATTTATTCTGTTTCTAAATTTTCTTTATCAAGATATTCTTCTTTGCCTTCATCAGGAGATTTGTTAATAACTGATATTGAGGCTACTTTTGCGTTATCTTTAAGATTAATAAGTTTAACACCTTTAGTGACCCTTCCCATTTGTGAAATGTTGTTAATATCTAATCGAATAACAATACCAGAATTAGTTATAATCATTAAATCTTTTGAATCTTCTACAGACTTAAAACCAACAATATTACCATTCTTTTCACCTATGTTAAGAGTTTTAACACCTTTGCTTCCTCTTCTAGTTTGCCTGTAATCATCAACTGGTGTTTTCTTGCCATAACCATTTTCAGTAACTACTAATACTTCCATATTGCCACTAGTTACTTCAGTTCCAACGCAGTAGTCATTAGCTAGACTTATACCTCTAACACCAGAAGCAGATCTACCCATAATTCTTACTTCGTTTTCATCAAATCTCACCATTCTTCCACCTGAAGTACACATTAAGATTTGATCTTCACCTGTTGATTTTTTAACAGAGTTTAGTTCATCGTTTTCCCTAAGTGTAATAGCAATCTTACCACCACGACGAATATTATCAAAATCGGAAATTAAAGTTCTCTTAATAACTCCGCTTTTTGTTCCGAACATCAAATATTTGTACGTATTTTCTTTTTCTATCTTAACAACAGCACTTATTTTATCATCTTTTTCTATTTGAATAAGGTTAACTATTGGTAATCCTTTTGACTGTCTAGAGAACTCTGGAATTTCATATCCTTTAAGCCTATAAACACGTCCTTTATCTGTAAAGAATAATAAATAATCATGTGTTGATAAGTTAATAATTTGCTCGACAAAATCTTCATCGTTTGTGGACATGCCTTTAATTCCTACACCACCACGATTTTGGGTCTTATAAGTATCCGTAGTGATTCTTTTAATATAATTTTTGTTAGTAATTGTTATAATTATATCTTCCTCAGGAATTAATGATTCATCTTCAATATAATCAATAGCTGTCATATCTATTGTTGTACGTCTGTCGTCGCCATACTTATCTTTAATTTCTTGAAGCTCTTCTTTAATAATATTTAAAACTAACTTTTCATCAGCCAAAATTGCTCTTAACTTATCAATTAAAACAAGTAAATTAGCAAGTTCTTCTTCTATCTTACTTCTTTCTAGACCTGTTAACCTACGCAATTTCAATTCTAAAATACTATCAGCCTGTATTTGAGTCAAGCCAAATCTGTTCATCAAAGTTTCTCTTGCTTCTTGATCAGTTTCAGCGCCTCTTATAATCTTAACGACTTCATCAATGTTATCAAGTGCTATTTTATAACCTTCTAAAATATGAACTCTATTTTCACTTTTTTTCAAATCAAAAGCAGTTCTTCTATAAATAACTTCCTTTTAATGATCAATATATTTAGAAATTATGCTCTTTAAGCCTAAAGTTTTAGGAGTTAAACCATCGAGCATTAAGAAAATGATTCCATAATTAACTTGAAATTGTGTATATTTATAGAGATTATTTAATATTACCTGAGCATTAGCATCTTTCTTTAATGTAATTGTAATTTTAACGCCATCTTTTAAATCAGTATGATAATCAGTAATACCATCTAATACCTTATTATGAACAAGTTCGGCCACCTTATTCTTAAGCTCTTGAGTATTTACTCCATAAGGAACTTCAGTAACTACGATTGTAGGATGTCCTTTAACCTCTTCAATAGTTGCCTTACTTCTTATAGTAATTGAACCTCTACCTGTTTCATA
>ONXO01000007.1 GCA_900321795.1 uncultured Eubacteriales bacterium | reverse complement strand
TATGAAAGTTTTTTGTAATGTTTGTTTAGGAAATTATATGCAAAATGTAAGTATTATAGATGATAAAGGTTTAGTTAAAATTGAAAAAGTACCTACTCCTGATCTACCAGTATTTTTTTCTGAATTAAAAGAGGTAGATGAAGTTACCTTAAAAGGTCCAGATACTTATATTAAGAAAGTTCAGAAAGATACAGAATATCAAGTTGGTGAATCTAAACCTATAAAATTTATTTTACAATCTTAAAAAATTATGATATAATTATTTTAATAAGAGTTAAAAGGAGATTTTAAAATGAGTGTTTATTTTTTATAGAATACAGAAAAATATAGATGTGATACAGAAGACGAAGCAGATATGTTAATTGATGAAGCTAAAAAGAATGGTTTTTTTGATGTAACTAAATTTACAAATATAGTAAAAACTAAAAAAGAAGAAGAATATCGAATAGTTACTATTACTAAAAAGTTTACTACTGAAAAAGAGCCTGATAGACAAGTAATTATATCTTATGAGGAGTAATATAATGGATAGAAGAATTGTTAGACATTTTCCTGTTAAAATCAAGAGGTTAAATTAGAAAGCAGTTATTCCTATTCAAGGAAGTGATGCGGCTGCTGGTTATGATCTGTACGCATGTCTAGATAGTCCTGTTACAGTAAACCCGCATGAAACTGTTAAAATTGGCACCGGACTTGCAATGTCAATGCCAAATAATTGTTGGGGAGCTATTTATGCTAGAAGTGGATTAGCTACGAAAGAAGGTATGCGTCCCGCCAATTGTGTAGGTGTCATCGATTCTGATTACAGAGGAGAAATAATTGTAGCAGTACACAATGATTCTTATCAAATAAGAACAGTACAGCCTAATGAAAGAATTGCACAATTTATTTTAAGAGAAAGATTTTTATGTGATTGGCAAGAAGTAGAAGAATTAGATGAAACTTCTCGTGGAGAAGGAGGTTTTGCTTCTACTGGTAAATAATTTAAATGCAACGAGTATTATCTCGTTGCATTTATTTTTTTGCCTAAATTTGACTTTCAAAATTTTTTATGTTATACTAAACTTAGAATTAGAGGGAGGTATAGTTATTTTGAAAGTTTTAGCGATAGATGCGAGTAGTAAAAGTACAGGTATAGCAATCTTCTAGGATGAAAAGTTAATTCATTACTAGTGCATTATTGCTACAGATAATAGTTCTTTTAAAAGAATTATTAAAATGAAAAATAGAATTTTAGAAATATATAAAAAATATAAACCAACTAATATTATTATGGAAGATGTTTTGCCATAGGATGTAAAGCATAATCAATCTGTATATAAAGTGCTAATATACTTACAAGCTATGATTGTATTAAGTTTGTATTAGACCTATAGTTTATAGAATGTCTAGTTCTATACTGCTAGTCATTGGCGTAGAATCTGTGGCATAAAGACCGGCCGCGGTATAAAAAGAGAAAGTCTAAAAGCTGCTAGTATAGAACTTGTTAAAAAATAGTATGGATTAAAAGTAAATGATGACATAGGCGATGCAATCTGTTTAGGACTCGCTTATGTAAGATAGCATGCAAGTGCATTTTAAACAAAAAAAAATAAGCTATATATTAATTAAAATATATAGCTTATTTTTTTATTTTTAATTAAAGATCTCGACTAGTTCCAGGATACCAATCTGTCCATTTTCCGTTAGTATTATCTACTGTTTTACATAATCTAATATGAACATTTCCCCCAGCAGTCGATGAATCAATGGTGCTTTTATTTGGTGAAAAAACATTATATGATATAATTTTTCTTCCTTTCCCAGGAGTAGTATCACTTGGTTTAAAACTATAACTAAATTTATAAAGTCCTGCATTATTTATAAAATTACCGCCGCCTTCATACGTAGCCATTGCAAAACCTTGGAAGAAAAGTTCTCCTGTTTCTCTGATTCTCCATTTATATCCTAATCCTAAAACAGTATGGTTGACACTATTATATTGAGAATTTGTCCACGCAAACCATGTTCCTACATCACCATTCATAGTAAATAATATAGGCGTTGCTAAAGGAAAATTTGTACTATCACTCATCATATTTTCAACATCCTTGAAAGTATTTAACTGTTGATATTGTATTACTGTATTTGATATAACTCTTTCTTCTAACCGTAAGATATTTCTTACATGAGTA
>ONXO01000091.1 GCA_900321795.1 uncultured Eubacteriales bacterium | reverse complement strand
TATGCGCAGGTGGAATATTTGGTTATGTAAAATACAGACTAGATAATGAGAAGCAATTAGATAACAATAAAACTGAAGAAAAAAGTGGGCAAAATGGGAATAAAACAGAGACAGAATTATTAACAGAAGTTAAAGTACAAGAATACTTAAGCCTAGTTCCATTTAGAGCAGCAGCTTATAATATTAAAGATGCTTATTCTGGCAAAACTACATATAAAAATGATGTTAAAGAATTGCTGTTAAACAATGCTTTAATTAACGGAACAAGTTTTGACGAAGTGTGTAGAACTAATAACTTAGACGATATGGGCGACTATTGGTCATATAAAATATCTGATATGAATAATAGACTCGCAAAATATAATACATCCGTATCAGAACTAAATATTAATGAATTTTATCCGGAAGAAGATATATTGGTTAAAAAAGTCAATAATGATACTTATTGTAAGTATCTTCCAGGCAGAGGAGTAAGCTATCTTAAAAAAAGTACTATATCATTTACCTATGAACAAAAGGACGATACTTTAATTATATCTGAAAAAGCATTGTTTACACATTTTAGTGAAGTCCCTGATAAAGTTTATCAAACTACTTCTAATAATGCTATTAGTATTTATACATTTATAATAGATTTTGATGATTATGATAATGTATTTAATAGTAAAATAACTGAATTATCTGATAAGGCATATACATTTAAACATACTTTTAAAAAGATGAGTAATGGAGAATACTATTGGTACTCAACTGAAGTAATATAAAGAAAGGCTAAGAAATTAGCTTTTTTCTTTAATATTTATTTGAAATTGTAAAATTATTGTCAAAAAATGTAAAATAACTTGTTGCTATTTAATTAAGGTGTTAAACTTGTAATGTAAGGAGAGTGAATATAAATGATATATCCATCAATAGATAAGTTATTAACAATAGTAGATTCTAAATACACACTTGTTCATATGGTAGCACAAAGAAGTAAAGAAATGATGAATACAAATCACTATCAAATGAAATTAAATGAATATGTATCAAGTAAAGAAATAGGAAGAAGTTTAGAAGAAATAGAAAAGGGATTAGTTATTATTAAAAAATAATCTTTTTTTACATATGAAGATAATTAAATATAAAAAAATGTCAAAAGGTAGATATAAGATTACTTTTGACACTAATGAAGTAATACTTTATGAAGACATAATTATCAGAAATAACTTACTCCTATTAAAAGATGTAGATTTAGAAACTTTAGAACAAGTACTTAAAGAAAACAGAGAATATGAAGCTTATGATATAAGTTTATCTTATATTGAGGTTAAACTTAGAACAGAAAAAGAAATAAGAGATTATCTAGAAAAAAAAGGCTTTGATTTGTTTTTAATAGATGAAACTATTAATAAATTAAGAAGAGATAATTTAATAAATGAAAAGCTTTACTCAGAAGCTTTTATTAACGATAAAATTAATCTGACTACTTGGGGACCTTTTAAAATAAAAAGAACTCTACTTGATTTAGGTATAAGTGAAGAAGTAATAGATAACTATCTCTATAAAATAGATACCAATATATTTAGAGATAAACTAGTTAAAATTGTTGGCAAAAAAATGACTTCTATGAAGAATAAGTCATTATATATAATAAAGAATAAACTAAATAATGATTTATTTGATTTAGGTTATGATAAAGATATGATAAATGAAGTTTTATCTAGACTAGAAAAAGATGATAGTGAATCTATGAAGAAAGAAGCATCTAAAGCTTATGATAAATACTCTAAAAAATATAGTGGTAAAGAGTTAGAAATGAAAATAAAGAATCACTTATATAAAAAAGGTTATAAAGTTGAAACTTTTGATTTTGTGGAATAATATTTTTAAATAATAATCATAAAAGTAGCTTGACTAAATAAGCTACTTTTTGTACAATTATCATAGGATAAGAGGTGGCTAAAGTGAAAAAATCTTTAAAAGGGATTGATTTAGCATTATTAAGTCAGCTATGTTTCTCAGTATTAACAATAATCATGGGCATAGTAATAATGACATTTAAGGCATTTGGACTAACAAAATTAGTATTATATACTTCTTCATTATTTTATATCTATGCATTTTTAAGTATAATTGCATATTTTATAAAAAGAAGAGAAGGAGATTATGAATTATTAATTTTATCATTAATTCATGTAGTTGTAGCAACAATTCTATATGCTTTTAAAGATTCAAATATGAATATTATGCTAGGCGCGGCAATATTAATATATTCTATTCTATATACATGTAATCGCCTATATAAAATATATCAATTAAAAAGAGCAGAAAGCTACATGTGGGTAGTAAAACTAATGGTAACAATACTTGCGTGTTTTTTAGGATTATTAACATCACTTAATTTTTATACACAAATTACAGTACAAACAATGATGTTAGGATATTACTTTATAACTTTAGGTATCATGATAACTATAGAAAGTATAATTGAATTATTTATAAGTGAAGATAAATATAGAAGACTATTAAAAAAAGTTCTTGCTAATGAAAGCAAATTGGATGAAATAAAAGAAGAAAAACTTCCAGAAATAAAAAGTGTTTCAATCAAAAAGAAAACTGTTAAATCCGAAACAAACAATAAAGCAAAAGCAGTAAAGAAAAGTGTGACTAAAAAAGTAGAAGAAGCACCCAAAAGAAAACCTGGAAGACCTAAAAAAATAAATTAACTCTGCAAAGAGTTTTTTCTTTACATAAATTTATTAAAATGGTATTATAAATTATGCTTTTAGGGGGATTATAATGAATAAATTGATAGAGTTTATTAAAAAGATAAAGCTGTACTTCTATAATAGTCATCTATCTAGCCTGAAAGAAGGCGATATAATTTGGGCTAAAAGATATTCCACTGAAAAAGAAAAGCTGTCTATAAAGGAGGGACATCGAGAAAGTCCATTTGTAATTATATATAAAGATAGAAATAAAGTTTATGGACTTAAATGCACTAGTAATCCTAAAGATAATTCTTATGTTAGAGTAAAACTTAATAAAGAATTATATGGTTTAAGCAAGGATTCTTATGTATATACGTTGGACCTAATACTATTAAATAAGGAAAGATACATTTATTATATTAATCATTTATTAAAGGAAGATATGGATGCAATTCATAAATCAATGGACATTTACAGGTTAAGAGGCGGAAAGAATATAGATTTATATCCTCAAGAAAAAATAGTCTATGATATAAATCCTGGAGATATAGTAATATATAAAGACAAAGATTATTATGTGGATAAGAAAGACTCCAACTACTATTATCTAATACCAATTTATAGACGTATAAATGGCAATATAATTATTAATAATAGAAATTATGATTTTAATTTTAAGCAAGATAAATTAAGAAAAATACCTATTAATAAAAAACTACAAATTGAAAACATTACAGATAAGAATATCAGAGATTTAATAAAACTATATAAAGCTAAAGAGTTATTAAAACAAAAAGAAAGAAAAATTTTAAAAAGAGGTAAATTGATTTTCTATGGTTGCAATATGTATTTAATATATGGTGAACATGAAGACAAGTTTTTAGTATATAAAGTATATAATGATAATAAACATCAAGAAGAAATACTAATAGATAAGTGTAAATACTATACTTCGTTTGAAGAAGATATTTTATCTAAAGGTATAGAGGCAAAGATTCTTAGAAATGCATCTGAAATAGAAATGGAAAACATTAAGAAAATTAAAAAAACTAATAAAAAATCAGAAAAAATTCCTAAAATAAAGGTTAAACCATATTATAAAAATATGACAGAAGGAAGTATTGTAATAGCGGATGGGACTTTAGATAAGTATTTAATCATTAAAAGAATAGATAATACTATTTACTTTGTATCTTTAGATGGAAATAGGAATATATACTTCTATGATTTAACTGGTGAAAGGCCGTTAATTAATTTTTCTGAAAAAATGAATAAATTACAATTTGCTTTTGAGAAAGAAAAATATACTGAAGAAGATATTTCTTTTTCTAAGTCATATATAAAAAAATATGAATAATTTATTTTGTACAGTATATATTTAACTAGGGGGAAAGAAAAATGGATATAATAAAAGTTTCGTCAAAGAGTACACCACAAAAAGTAGCTGGAGCCATATCTAATCTATTTAGAGAAAGTACTGATAAGGTTGAAATGCAAGCAATCGGAGCTGGAGCACTTAATCAAGCCATTAAAGCAATAGCTATTGCTCGAGGTTTCGTAGCGCCTACAGGTAAAAATTTAGTATGTATCCCTGCATTCTCTGATATAGAAATTGATGGAGAAGAAAGAACAGCTATTAAATTGATAGTAGAAGCCTTGTAAGGCTTTTTTCTTTTATAGTAGAATTTAAATTTTTTGCTTATTATTCAAAATTGTTGTATACTTATAGTAGGAGAAAATGGTATGAATAAAAAAGGTTTTACATTAACAGAACTTCTAATAGTTTTAGTACTTATAGTTGGAGTAAGTACAATGTCTATTATCGAAGTTATAAACTTACAAAATAGAACTGAGCAAAAAGAACTTGAGAGAATAAAAGAAAGCATTGAAGAAGCTACTGATATTTATATAAATGATAATCCTGAATTAATAAGTGATTTATTAAATGGAAGGAAAACTTCTAATTGCACACGTATTTCTGATTTACAAAATAAAGGTTTAATTGATGGAAAACTAATAAATCCTAAAACTAATATTGAAATAGATAATAATTTATGTGTGACTTCAACTGTAGTAGATGGCATCATTATTAATCAAATAAACTTGGAGTAAACATGAAAGTAGGACTAGTTTTAGAAGGTGGAGCAATGAGAGGACTTTTTACTGCTGGGGTTCTTGATGTAATGCTTGAAAATAATATTGAAGTAGATGCGATAGTCGGAGTATCAGCAGGCGCTTTATTCGGACCTAATTATTTTTCTAGGCAAAGAGGAAGAGTGCTTAGATATATGTCAAAGTACATTAAAGATAAAAGATATATAAGTTATAGAAATCTTGTATTTACAGGTAATATAGTTAGTAAAAATTTTGCATATTATAAAGTTCAAGAAGAGTTAGATAGATTTGACAATGAAGAGTTTAAAAAAAACAATAAAGAATTTTTAGCTGTTGCTACTAATGTAAATACTGGTAAAAGTGAATACTTAGAAATAAAAGATGCTTTTAAGGACATGGAAAAGTTAAGAGCTTCTTCTAGTGTACCTTTAGTTTCTAAAATGGTGGAAGTAGAAGGAAAATATTATTTAGATGGTGCCATTAGCAATTCCATTCCAGTAGATAGATTCATAGATGAAGGCTTTGATAAAATTATAGTTGTTTTAACTAGACCGATAGATTACAAAAAAGAACCTTTAAGCAATAAAAAGATAAGAATGATTAACTTTAGGTATAGAAAATATCCGAAGTTAGTAGAATCTATGAAGAAAAGATATAAGGTTTATAATGATACTTTAGAAAGAATTAAACAGCTAGAAGAAAAAGGAAAAGTATTTGTAATAAGACCTAAAGAAAATATAAATATAAAGATAGTAGAAAGAGACACTAGTAAGTTAAAAGAAGCGTATGATTTGGGTGTAAATGAAACTGAAAAAGTTCTTGGTGACTTAAAGAATTATTTAAAAAAATGTTAAATGCCTTAAGAGGCATTTTTTTCTTGAAAAAACATATTGACTTACACACTTTTGTTTGATATTATATTATTGCTTATGAATAAATAGATTGTTTAAGGAAATATTAATAATAGTGAGGTAGTATTATGGATAAGATAGTTGTAAGAGGCGCTAGAGAAAATAATTTAAAGAATATAGATATAGAACTTCCTAAGAATAAGTTAATAGTAATGACAGGAGTATCAGGTAGTGGCAAGTCTTCACTTGCTTTTGATACTATATATGCTGAAGGACAAAGAAGATATGTGGAAAGCTTGTCAGCTTATGCACGTCAGTTTTTAGGTGGAAGTGAAAAGCCTGAAGTAGATTCGATAGACGGACTTTCTCCTGCAATTTCAATTGATCAAAAGACTACTAATAAAAATCCTAGAAGTACAGTGGGTACAGTAACTGAGATATATGACTATCTTCGCCTGTTGTTTGCTCGTATAGGCACTCCCTATTGCCCTAATCATCATAAACCAATTAAGAGCCAATCTATAGAAGAAATGGTAAATAAAGTAATGGAGTACCCTGAAGGAACTAAGATAGAAGTTTTGTCTCCTATAGTAAGAGGTGAGAAAGGTACTCAAAAAGATTTACTTGAAGACTTAAGAAAAGATGGCTTCTCACGTGCTAGAATAGATGGAGAAGTAAAACAGCTAAGTGAAGAGATTAATTTAGAGAAGAATAACAAACATAATATAGAAGTGGTAGTCGATAGAATAGTAATAAAAGATACTGCTCGTTCTAGACTATTTGAAGCTATTGAACTATCTTGTAATAAAGCAAATGGTAAAACTATTATAAATATAATAGGTGATAAAGAAATAATAATGAGCGAACATTATGCTTGCCCAGAATGTGACTTCAGCTTAGAAGAACTAGAGCCTCGCAGCTTTTCATTTAACTCACCATTTGGAGCGTGTCCAGATTGTAAAGGTTTAGGAAGTAAAATGTACATAGATGAAGATATTTTAATTCCTGACAAAAACCTTAGTGTAATGGATGGAGCGGTAGCTTCTTTTCAAAGTGGAGAAACACTAAACATTTATTACAAGAAACTATCTAGTGTAGCAAAATACTATAACATTGATTTATATAAGCCAGTTAAAGATTTAACAAAGTTTGAACACGATACTATATTTTATGGATCTAAAGACAAAATAGATTTTCAAACTGAAACAAGAAGCGGAAGCGTTCTTAAAAGCTATGATTACTTTGAAGGCATAATAACTAATTTACAAAGAAGATATATGGAAACAACATCTCCTGCAATAAGAGAATGGATAGAAGGATATATGACTGAACTTACTTGTCCAACATGTAAGGGTGCTAGACTTTCGGAAAAAATGCTTAATGTCTTTGTTGGTGGTAAAAACATATTTGAAGTAACTAATTTAAGCATTAGAGATTTAATTAATTTCTTTGAGAATTTAAAACTAAATAAAACCGATGAAGAGGTATCGTTCCTAATTATAAAAGAGATAAAAGAAAGGCTAGAGTTTCTACATAATGTTGGATTAGATTACTTAACTCTTTCAAGAAATGCAGGAACACTTTCAGGCGGAGAAAGTCAAAGAATTCGCTTAGCAACTCAAATAGGAAATAAATTATCAGGAATACTTTATGTGTTGGATGAGCCTAGTATAGGACTACATCAAAGAGACAATGATAAGTTAATAAACTCTTTAAAAGAAATGAGAGATTTAGGAAATACGTTAATTGTAGTTGAACATGATACTGACACGATGCTTGCTTCTGACTTTTTAGTTGATATTGGACCAGAAGCTGGAGAAAAAGGTGGGCATGTAGTCGCAGCAGGTACTCCTGAAGAAGTAATGAAGAATAAAAACTCAATAACTGGACAATACTTAAGTGGAGCTTTAAAGATAGATGTTCCTAAAAAACGTAGAAAAGGCAATGGAGAGTTTATAGAAATAAAAGGAGCCAAAGAAAATAACCTTAAGAACATAAATGTAAAATTCCCTAAAGGAGTTTTTACCTGTGTAACAGGCGTATCAGGTAGTGGTAAATCGTCATTGGTAAACGAAATATTATATAAGAAACTTACGAGCACCATATATCGTTCT
>ONXO01000021.1 GCA_900321795.1 uncultured Eubacteriales bacterium | reverse complement strand
TTTACAAAAAAGTCAAACATTTGTTTGAAAATGTATTGACACGAATAAATGTTCGTGATATGATATATACAACAAGGGAGGTAATAGTATGGAATTTTTAAAAAGTAAAACTACAATTGCGCTTGTAGTAATGATTTTAGGAGTTGCTTATATAGGAGGTGTTGATAACTCTAGTTTAGAAGATACTACTAGCAACTCTGAATATAGTATATCGGTAAATGCTTAATAATACATTATTTAATGCATAATATGTATTAAGGGGATCCAGTTGACATGTTTTTAAATATTTGTTACTATTTATTTAGAAGGAGATGATAATGTGAATTGGGGAGCATTTTTAATAGATTTACTTCAAGTAGGATTAGGTTTAATAGCTGGACTAATTATTGGATTTTTTGTAGCTAGACATTTCACAAAAAAACAACTTAAAGAAAATCCGCCTATTAATGAACAAATGATTAAGGCAATGATGAGTGGTATGGGAAGAACACCTAGTCAAAAACAAGTAAATCAAATGATGAAACAAATGCAGAAATATATGTAAGAATATATTTCTTTTTTTCTTGAAAAAAACTATTATTTAATATATAATTTATTAAGTCGGAAATGGGGAATTATATGAAAGTAAAATATGAATTATTACATAAAGATGGAAATGCTAGATATGGTAAATTACATACTAATTATGGAGTTTATGAAACACCAATGTTTATGCCGGTAGGAACACTTGCTAATGTAAAAACTTTAGTTCCTGAAGAGCTTAAAGAAGTAGGTAGTGGGATAATACTTTCCAATACTTATCATTTATGGCTTAGACCAGGGGAAGATATTATTTCAAAAGCTGGGGGACTTCATAAATTTATGAACTGGAATGGTCCAATACTTACTGATAGTGGTGGCTTTCAGGTATTTTCTTTAGTTAAAAATAAAAAAGACATCTCTGAAGAAGGTGTTAAATTCAAAAGTCATATCGATGGTAAACCTTTATTTTTAACTCCAGAAAAGTCTATTGAAATTCAAAACAAATTAGATAGTGATATTGCGATGAGTTTTGATGAATGTATTCCGCCTAATTCTACTTATGAATATACAAAGGAAAGTACTGAAAGAACATTAAGATGGGCTTTAAGAGGTAAAGAAGCTTTTAATAATGAAAGACAGTCTTTATTTGGTATTGTTCAAGGAGGTATTTTTTCTGATTTAAGAAAGATGAGTGCGTTAGAAACGGTTAAAATAGGTTTTGATGGTTATGCTATAGGTGGTCTTGCAATTGGGGAAGAGAAGAATGTAACCTATGAAATGGTTGACAATTCTATTAAATATTTACCTGAAGATAAAGCGAGATATCTAATGGGAGTAGGAGAACCTCTTGATATAATAGAAGGTATTGAAAGAGGAGTAGATATGTTTGACTGTGTGCTTCCTACAAGACTTGCTCGTCATGGAAATGCATTTACTCCATATGGGAAAATAAATTTAAAGAATGCAAAGTTTAAGGAGGATTTTACTCCAATAGATAGTCATTGTGATTGTTATACATGTAAGAATTATACCAAGGCTTATTTAAGACATTTAATAACATCTAAAGAAAGTTTAGGGGGAAGATTATTGTCAATTCATAATATTAGATTTTTAATTAAACTTACTGAAGATGCGAGAGAGGCTATAAAGAATGATAACTATAATGATTTTAAAAATGATTTTTATAGTAAATATAGTAACTAGACTACTGTCTAGTTTTCTTCATCTTTAGTATTAATTCCAAACATGCTTCCAAAGATGCCACTAATTAATAATAAGAGATAGAAGATTAAATCTTTTATGTTTAAAGACTGTTTAAGTATTAAGTTTCCGATTATAATTACTATAATTACTATTAATCCTAATTTTATTCCTTCAAGCCAGCCATTTTTTAAAGAGTTTTTACCTATGATAAATCCACCAATAGCTACTGAGAAAAGTGGTATAATTATTTTAGATATGTTCATTGTTTTATTTCCGATAATGTCGAAATAATTAAACATGGTAAATAAAAATGTTAATATAAATATACTTGAAAAAGTAAATAAAAGGCTTATAATGATTTTTTTTAAATAGTTCATAGAAACCTCCTAATTAAAACTATGTTTTCTTATAAAAAATATGAAATAAAGTTCTTGAAAAAGAATTATTAGTATGATATACTT
>ONXO01000017.1 GCA_900321795.1 uncultured Eubacteriales bacterium | reverse complement strand
TTTCCCTGGTTTCTAAAGAAACAATATTCTTATCTTTAGCTTGAGCAAGAATAGAAGCCCTGTCCATTGCATTATAAAACTCATTAACATTAACTTTATATATAGTTTCAAAATCAGTTGGAACCAATGTATCAGTATTAGGATAAGTACCATTTAATAAACTAGATTGAAATAATAAGTTTTCATATTTAAATAAGACTTTATTAGAAAAAGCATATAACTCAATTTCTAAATCATCATTATCTATAAGTTTAACAAACTCATTTATGTTTCTTGCTGGTATAACCAAATTAACATTTTTTGATCCAAATGAGCTAAATAATACACTTTTTTTAGCAAGCCTATAAGAGTCAGTAGCAACACATTCAAGTCTATCTCCTATAATCTTTAAATTGATACCAGTAAGTAGTGGTTTGCTTTCCTGGGTACTAGTAGCAAATACAGTCTGATTTACAATTTCCTTAAAATTACCAGCAGTTAACTTAATGGCATCTTCATTCATATCCATCTTAATAACTGGATAGTCCATAACATTGAAAGAGTTTAAACTATAATTACTTGTAGGTGTTGAAATGACAACTTTACACCCATCAATTTCCTCTATATCCACATCTTCACTAGAAAGTTTTCTTAATATATCAAGTATAAACCTTCCATAAATAACTACACTACCTGTTGACTCAATTTCTTTAATGTCTTCTCTTTTAATAAAAGACCTTATTGTTATTTCATTATCAGTAGCAGTTAAGTTTAAGCCTTCTTCACTTAGTTCAAATAAAATACCATTTATAATAGGAATAATATTCCTTGTTGATAATGCCCTTCCTACATTATTTAGATTTTCTAACAAAATATTTCTATTAATTTTTAATTTCATAAATTTTCCTCCTTTTATTATTAATATATATATTTTTATTATAGGTGTGGATAATGTGAATAATTAATGTAAAATACCGATTTTATGGGGTTTGAACACAATTTTACATTGTTGATAACGTAAAGTTTTCCACAACTTATTCACTCATCTTTACTTTCAACTCTGAAATTATTTTCTCAAGTTCACCATTTGTTTTAACATCATCACCAATTTTTTCACAAGCATGTATGACAGTTGAATGATCTCTCCCACCAAACTCTAGTCCTATTCTTTCAAGAGTCTCTTCTGTTAGCAACTTACATAGATACATTGCTATCATTCTTGCATTAGCTATTTCTTTACTTCTGCGCTTACCAGTTAAATCATCAATAGATAAATTAAAGTAATTAGCAACAATACTCATTATTTTACCAATTGAATTATCCGTAAATGTTCCTCGTCCATTAGCATATTCATCAAGTGCTTCAATTGCGTCTTCTAGCTTTAAATTCTTGATGTTCATAATTGCTGCATATGCTTGAAGTCTTGTTATTGAACCCTCTAGATTTCTAACATCACTTCCACAATTAGAAGCAATAAAATCAATAATATCATCGCTTAAATCCATCATTGAATCTATATTTTTCATTTTATTTTTAATAATCTTAACTTTCAATTCATATTCTGGAACATTTATAATAGCTTTAAGACCCCAGTTAAACCTAGTTCTAAGTCTTTCTTCAAACATCTTTAAGTCGTTAACACTTCTATCTGAACAAATTATTATCTGCTTATCATTATAATATAAACTATTAAAAGTATTAGTAAACTCTTGTTGTGTTGCAGTCGCACTTCCTAAAAATTGTATTTCATCAATCATTAACACATCAATATCTCTATATTTATTTTTAAATAGTTCGATATAGCTTAAATTTTGATCTTTGTCTCCAGTATCTCTAGTCATCTTAACAAACTCGTTCATAAAAGTATCAGCATCTGTATAAAGTACCTTTAAATTAGAGTTCTCAGTAATATAGTTACCAATTGCATGCATCAAATGTGTTTTACCAAGTCCACTTTTACCATATATAAATAAGGGATTGTAAAGTTTTCCAGGGTTCTGTGCAACTGCAAGGGAGCTACTAAAAGCATATCTATTTGATTCTCCGACTACAAAATTATCAAATGTATACTTTGGATTTAAATTGCTTTTATAATCATTAATCTTTTTTTTATCAATTTCTAAAGTGTTGACAACTGAAATGTTATTAACACTTATTATCTCAGGTGGCTCATACATATTTTCATCTTTAAAAATCATTTTGTAAGATTTACCTGTAATCTCTATTAAAGTTTCATCTATTAAATCTTTATAATATATAGTGAGTTGGTCTTTAATAGTCTTACCTGGATCAGCAATTATTATCTCATTATCACTAATTTTTAAAAGTTTTAAGCCCTTAAACCACGTATTAAAAGAGAGACTACTGACTTTATCATTAATTTGACTTAAAAAACTTTGCCATACATTTACTTCGTCCATAGAATCACCCCACTACATAATTTTGACTTGTTAACAATATTTTAACCCTTTTTATTCCATTTTCAAAGTAAAATTTTAACTTTTTTGTTATTAACATAACTTATCAACGACTTGTAAACATTCAGACCCTTATTTTACAAGTGTTAAACTCACTTATTAACATTATCAACAAATTTATTATTAACACGTTGATAACTTTATTCACAATGAGTGTTAATAAGTGAATAAATAATTGACAAATACTATTCTATGTTTTATAATCATTTAAGTCAAGAGAAAAATTGAATTATTTGAAGGAGGAAGAAAAAATGAAAAAAACACCTGTTGTTCAAAAGAAAAATACAAAAGCTAAAAAACAAGGTTTCCTTTCTAGAAGTGAAAACATTCTAAAAGCAAGAAGAGCTAAAGGAAGAAAAAATTTAGTCAATAAATAACTAGAGAAATCTAGTTTTTTTCTTTATTTTAGTGTACAATAGTAGCATGACTTCAGAGGTGGAAAGAATGAACAAACAGTTTATCATTAAAAAAAGTGATGAAATAGCATATATAGTTAAAACTGGCAAAAAGTCTGTATCAGAATTTTTTATTATATATAATATAGAAAGCAATAAAGATTATAATCAATACTGTATATCCGTAAGTAAAAAACTAGGCAAAGCTCACATCAGAAATAAGATAAAAAGAAGAGTTAAGGATATATTAATGAAAAATAGAATAGACTTAAGTAAAAAGTGTGTTATAATAATTAGGAAAGAGGCAGTAGAAGCTTCTTATGAAGATTTAAAAGAAATATTAATTAAGCAAATAAAAGGAGACAAATAATGAAAAACACAAAAAAAATATTAGTAGTAATGTTAATGGCAATGTTATTAACAACAGGATGTACAAAAACATTTAGAGATGAAGAAACAAAAGCTACATATACAAAAAATATACTATGTAGACCAACTGAAGAAGAAAGAATTGAAATTTATAAAAATAACGATATAGATATTGATTCACTTCCTGAGTGCAAAAGTTTAACAATACAATCAGGTGGATATGAAGGACTTTGGACTAACATATTTGTTAAACCGCTTGCTTGGGTAATAGTAAAAGTTGGAAAGTTAATTAAAAACTACGGAATAGCAATAATGCTTTTAGGAGTACTTTTAAGATTATTAGTGTTACCTCTAAGTAAAAAGACAATTGATATGTCAGAGAATATGAAAAAGGCTAATCCTGAACTTCAAAGCCTAGAAAAAAAATATGCTAATCGTACAGACCAAGAATCAATGATGCAAAAGTCTCAAGAAATGATGTTAATCTATAAAAAATATAATATTAAACCTGCTTCAGGTTGTTTAGTAACATTTATTCAATTACCATTATTCTTTGCATTTTTAGAAGCAATTCAAAGAATACCAGTTATATTAGAAGAAACAACATTTGGATTATATTTAGGAACAACCCCTTGGCAAGCTATTACTTCAGGTAAATGGTATTACATTGCTGTAGTTGTTGCAATAGGCTTATCAACTTATTTCTCATTTAAAAATACACAAGCTGCTTCAGTAAGCCCTGAACAAGAATCTCAAACAAAGATGATGAGCATAATGATGGTAGTATTCATAACATTTATGTCATTTACATTAAATGTTGGAATAGGCTTATACTGGATTGCAACAAGTGCATTTGCAATATTACAAAATGTAATTCTTAAGAAATTAAGAGAAAGAAAAGACAAATAAGTAAAAGGAAGTGGAAGTAATGGAAAAGTATGTTTACAAAGGAAAAGATAAAGAGGAGTTATTAAAAACAGCATTGACTGAACTAGGTTGTACAGAAGAAGATATATTTTGTAAAACAAGTGAAGAAAAAGGCGGATTATTTTCAGGAAAAAAAACAGTTTTAGAAATAGTTAAAGTATCTGACATAGCTGACTTAGGTAAACAAATACTTGAAAACATTCTTAAAGGATTTAATCTAGAAGGCCAAATTGAAAAGAAAGTTAGAGGAGCACAAATTTACTATACTGTTCACTCAAATAACAATGGCATACTCATAGGAAAAAATGGTCGTATATTAGATTCAATACAAAAATATTTAAAACAATGTATTAATGCTCAAATAGGATTAAGAGTTAATATCATATTAGATATTGAAAACTATAAAGAAAAACAAAATTACTTCTTAGAAAGAGACGTTAAAAAAATAGCAAGACAAGTAACGCTTACTAAAGTTGATGTAAAATTAGATCCAATGAACTCTTTTCAAAGAAGAATAGTTCACAATGCATTACAAAAGTTTGAATACATTGAAACAATAAGTGAAGGTGAAGAACCAAATCGTTGTGTTGTAATTAAATATAAGGAAAAAGATAACAAGTAGCTAAAAAGCTGCTTTTTTCATTGAGAAATTATTTCCTGGGAAATATTTTATAGACACAATTACGTCAAAGTGGTATAATCTCATAGAAGAAAGGCAGGAATATATATGGAAGACACAATAGCAGCAATAGCAACATCAGTAGGTGTAAGTGCTATTAATATAATAAAAGTAAGTGGACCTAAAGCTATAGAAATAGTAAATTCAATATTTAAAGGAAAAGACTTAACTAAAGTTAAAGGATTTACAATTAACTATGGGTTTATCATGGATAAAGAAGAAACTGTTGATGAAGTACTAGTAAGTGTCTTTCATTCTCCTAAATCATATACAGGAGAAGATGTTGTAGAAATAAACTCTCACGGCGGTATTGCCTGCACAAATAAGATACTTGAATTATTATTAACTCATGGATGTAGATTAGCTGAACCTGGAGAATTCATCAAACGAGCTTTCCTAAATGGCAAAAAAGATTTAATAGAAGCAGAATCAATAAGTGATTTAATAGAAGCTAAAAATGAATCATCTAGAAAAATGGGAATTAAAGGAGCAACAGGTGAACTTTCCAAACTAATAAAAAATCTAAGAGAAAAACTTCTTAATATAATTGCAAACATTGAAGTAAACATTGACTATCCAGAATATGAAGATGCTATTGTATACACTAACGAATTACTTGATACTAGTATAAAAGAAATCAAAGAAGAACTCCAAAAGATTTTAAAACAAAGCAATATTGGTAAAATGATTAAAGATGGAATTAATGTAGGAATAATAGGCAAACCTAATGTTGGAAAAAGTTCATTATTAAATAAATTGCTTGATGAAGAAAAAGCAATAGTTACTGATATAGAAGGTACAACTAGAGACATAATAGAAGGTAAAATTGTATTAAATGGGGTAACATTAAACTTAATTGATACAGCTGGAATAAGAAAAACAGATAACATAGTCGAGCAAATTGGCGTTAAAAAAAGCAAAAAAATCATAGAAGAAGCTGACTTAATAATTGCAATATTTGATGGAAGTCGCTCTTTGACTGAAGAAGATAATGAAATTATTAAGTCACTTAAAGATAAAAAAGTAATAGCTTTAGTAAATAAAAACGATTTAGAACAAGAAATAGATTTAGATAAATTAAAGAATTTTAATATAATAAAGACATCATTTATAAATAATGAAGGAATAGATAGTATATACGAAGAAATAAAAAAGATGTTTAATTTACAACAAATTGATTCAGGAGATTATACGTATTTGTCTAATGCTAGACAGATTTCAATAGTAAAAAATGCAGTTTCTTTAACAGAAGAAATATATAATTCAAATAAAATAGGAACTCCTGTAGATTTAGTGCAAATTGACATTCAAAGACTATGGGAACTTTTAGGAGAGCTAACAGGAGATTCATATAAAGATGAACTGCTTGATGAAATATTCTCAAAGTTTTGTTTAGGAAAATAAGAAGGTGAAAAAACATGTATGAAGTAATAGTTATAGGTGGAGGTCACGCAGGATGTGAAGCGTCTTTAGCAACTGCTAGAATCGGTCATAAGACACTTTTAATAACAGGTAATTTAAATAATATAGCCGACATGCCTTGCAATCCATCAATAGGAGGATCAGCAAAAGGCATTGTTGTAAGAGAAATAGATGCTTTAGGCGGAGAAATGGGACATAATGCAGACAAATCACATTTACAAATTAAGATGTTAAACTCAAAAAAAGGACCTGGAGTAAGAAGTTTAAGATGTCAAGCAGACAAAACTACATATCCCCAAAATATGCTTAAAACTCTCAGAAATACAGAAAATCTGGATATAAAAGAAGATTTAGTAAAAGAAATAATAGTAGAAAATAACGAAATAAAAGGTGTAATAACTGAATCTGGAGAAAAAATAATGTCTGAAAAAGTAATAATAACTACAGGAACATATCTAAATGCAGACATATTAAGGGGACATGAAAAACACAAAGGAGGACCACACGGAGAAAAATCTTCTCTATATTTAAGTGAAAGTATGCAAAAACATGGCTTAATAATGAGAAGACTTAAAACAGGAACACCACCAAGAGTATTAAAGTCTTCAATAGATTATAGTGAGTGCCACGAAGAAAAGGGAGATAATGAACTTCTAAGCTTTTCAAACTTCTATGAACCAACTTATAGTGTAGAAAAACAAGAATCTTGTTATTTAACTTATACAAATGAAGAAACACATAAGATAATACTAGATAATCTTGATAAATGTGCTCTATATAGTGGCCTTATTGTTGGTATAGGGCCTAGATATTGCCCATCAATAGAAGATAAAGTTGTTAAATTTAGAGATAAAAATAGGCATCAAATATTTCTTGAACCAGAAAGAAAAGGTGGAGACGAAATATACGTAGGTGGTTTTTCAACAACAATGCCGGAAGAATTACAAGAAAAACTAGTTCACACAATGGATGGTCTTCATAATGCAAAAATAGTAAAATATGGATATGCAATTGAATATGATGCAATCGATTCAACAGAACTTAAAATGACTCTAGAAGCAAAGAAAATAAAGGGATTGTACACTGCAGGCCAAATTAACGGGACAAGTGGATATGAAGAAGCAGCAGCCCAAGGTTTAATTGCTGGAATAAATGCAGCATTAGCACTTGAAAATAAAGAACCACTAATCTTAAAAAGAAATGAAGCATACATTGGAGTTTTAGTAGATGATCTTATAAATAAAGGCATTACTGAACCATATAGATTATTAACATCACGTGCTGAATTTAGATTATTATTAAGACATGACAATGCTGATATAAGATTAACTGAATATGGAAGACATGCTGGACTAATAAATAATGAAAAATATGAAATATTCCAAAATAAATTAAAGAAAATAGAAGAACTAAAAGAAGAACTACAAAGCGCTAAAATAGAGGCAACGAAAGATAATAATGAATATTTATCAAATAAAGGATCAAGCATTTTGTCCGGAAGAATAACTGCTATAGAACTTCTAAAAAGACCAGAAATAACAATGGATGATATAGAATACTTGTTAGGCAAAACCTTTGATAAAAAGGCAAAAGAACAAGTTGAAATAAGTATCAAATACGCAGGTTATATAGAAAAAACTGAAAAAGAAGTAGAAAAAATGCTCAACTTAGAAAATAAAAAGATACCTGCTAATATAGATTATTCAAAAGTTAGAAACATAGCAACTGAGGCTAGACAAAAGTTTGAACAAGTTAGACCTTTAACTATAGGTCAAGCATCAAGAATAAGCGGTGTAAACCCTTCTGATATAACTATGCTATTAGTATATCTAAAAAAGGAGTATCCTTATGAATAAAGACAAGTTTGTAGCTGAACTAAAAAAGATAAATATTAGTTTAAGTGAAAACACTTTAAACAAGTTAGATACTTACAAAGAATTACTTAAAGAATATAATCAAAAGTTTAATTTAACGGCTATTACAGATGATGAAAGCATCTATTTAAAGCATTTTTATGATTGCTTGTATCTATCAAAACTAGAAGAACTACAAAACGCTTTTTCAATACTAGATATCGGTACAGGTGCAGGATTTCCAGGAATGGTGCTTGCTCTAGTTTTACCTAATACAAAAGTAACATTAGTAGAATCAAATACTAAAAAATGTGGATTTCTTCAAATAATAAAGGAAAAGTTAAACATAAATAATGTATCAATTATAAATGACCGTGCTGAAAACTTTTCAAAAGCAAATAGAGAAATCTTTGACATTGTAACATCTCGTGCAGTAGCAAACTTACTTGTACTTGCAGAACTAGAAGTTCCATCTTTGAAAGTTAATGGCTATTTCTTACCTTTAAAATCTCACTTTGAAGAAGAATTGCTTATTTCTAAAGTTAAATTAGAAGACCTAGGCTGTACTTTAGAAGAGATTATTACCTATAATTTACCTATAGAAGAATCAAATAGGGCAATCTTAAAAATTAAGAAAATATCAAAAACTAAAGAAATGTATCCTAGAGATTACTCTAAGATAATAAAAGACTTGAAAAAAATGGCAAAATAAAGTAGAATATAAATAGAATAAAAAATAAGGGGCTGATATAAATGAATGAAGCTAAAAAAGAAATAGTTAACGTTAGAATTGACGAAATAGTTCCAAATAGATTTCAACCACGTTTAACTTTTAATGAAGAAGAATTAAGAGAATTATCTGAATCTATTAAAATGCATGGAATAATCCAGCCATTAGTACTTAGAAGATTGGGAGATAAGTACGAAATAATTGCTGGTGAGAGAAGATATAAAGCTGCTCAAATGGCAGGACTTCAGACTGTTCCAGCAATAATTGTAGAAATGGACGACAGACAAAGCGCAGAAGTTGCCTTAGTAGAAAACTTACAAAGAAAAGACTTAACCCCAATAGAAGAAGCACAATCTTACAAAAAAATACTAGATATGGGATACACAACACAAGAAGAATTAGCTAAAAGAATGGGAGTTTCTCAGTCTGCCGTAGCTAATAAATTAAGACTGTTAAATTTATCAATTCCAGTAAAAGATGCATTACTTAATAATAAAATAAGTGAAAGACATGCTAGAAGTTTGTTAAGTATAACTGACGCAAATATGCAAATAATGATGCTAAACAGAATAATGAATGAAAGATTGACAGTAAGGCAAACTGATGAAGAAATCAATAAGTTATTAGGAAGAAACATACAAACACTAGAAGCTCCAAATGTTCCTTCATACAACGTAGATGTAGAAGAAATCAAAGCAAATGCGCAAGACATAGTCTCTCCTACTAGACCAAATGATATAGATATGCTTTTAAAACCAGAAGGTTCATTATCAGAAAACGAGCTATTTAATACATATGAAAAACCAGTAGTAGAAAAAACAGGTGATTTGGCAATAAATCCATTCCAAGAAGTTGAACCTGAAATAATGAGTTTTGATTTTGTTAAACCGACAGAAGCGCCAGTATTAGAAACACCTAAAAGTAGTTTAATGGAAGAATTCGAAAATAGTCAAAAAACTGAGCTTTTTACTCCACTAGTTGATGAAACACCAGTATTTGAACCAGCTACTCCTGTAATTGAGACAATTAATGATGATGAATCAGGATTTCAAGCAAGAAGTTTAAGCAAAGCAATAGGTGCTGCTCGTGATCAAATAAGAAACATTGAAAATATGGGATTCAATGTTGACACAGAAGAGTTTGACTTTGATGATATGTATCAAATAATAATAAAAATTAAGAAAGATTAAAACTTGAAACCAATAAAGGCTTCAAGTTTTTTACTCTACTCTAGTTTCAGTTATAAATGTTGGTTCACTACCTCTTACATAAAAAAGTATATCTTTAGTAGATAAATCTGTTATGCTACCACTTATAGGATTAACGAAAGAAGCAGTAACACCACTAGGAATATCGTACCAACTTTCCTCCTTCCCTTCATTATACATCTCTATAGTGCGTGCCCAAATTCTCTTAGTAATCTTATTAGAAACATTATCTACACTCCTATTATCATCAAATCCGTTCCAAACAAGAACTAAGCTTTCAGGATTATAACCTATTACCCAGTAATCAGTATTAGTAGTTCCTGATTTAGCAGCATATTTTTTATTAAATAAACCCTTAACAGAAAGAAGTGTTGGAGAAGTATAATCAATATAATCATAGTTATAAGTCTTAGTTAATAAATCATTTAAGATATAAACATATCTCTGGTCTAAAACAACCGCTTCTTCATAATTAGCTTCATAAATGACATTACCTTCTAAATCAGTAACTTTATTTATAAAATGAGCATCATTCATTATTCCGTAATTAGCAAGAGTATTTAAAGCATTAGAAAAATCAAGCATACTAAGCTCCTGCGTTCCGAGAGCTAAAGAAGTAGTATTTTCTATTGCTGCCTTTATACCCATTCTGCTAGCTGTATCTCTTAGCACGGTTGTGCCTAAAAACAAATGTGTTTTAACTGCATAAATATTATCAGAAAGAGCAATTGCTTCAGCCATTGTAATTGCCTTATTAGGATACCTGTTTCCGAAATTAGCTGGAGTATATATTTCATTATTACCTAAAGAAAAGCTTGTCGCTTCACTAGTAAAAGTTGAAGAAGCTGTAACTCCATTTTCAAGAGCAGCATAATAAAGTATCGGTTTAAAAGTTGAACCAACTTGCCTTTTAGCTTGTGTAACTCTATTAAACTGACTTTCATTGTAGTTTCTGCCACCAATCAAAGCTACTACATTACCTGTTTTAGGTTCCCTTATCATAGCGCCTACTTGTAAATCATCAGTATTTTCCATTTCTTCACTTACTATATTTTCTAGTCCCTCCTGAGCCTTACTATCTAAATTAGTATAAATTATTAATCCGCCAGTTTCAATTAAAGACTTAGGTATTTCTCTAATATTATTTAACTCCTCCATAACAGCATCTTTATAATATTCTGCGCTTACAATATAATTGTTTTGCTTTTTGCCATAAAACTCTAAATCAGTATTATAAGCTTCATCTGCTTCTTCTTGACTAATATAGCCATTACTCACCATCGCATCCAAAACAACAAACTGTCTTTCTTTAGCATTATCATAATAATAAACAGGATTATAATATGTTGGATTCTTAGGAATACCGACAATTATAGAAGCCTCAGGTAAAGTTAAATCTTTAGCATGTTTATTAAAATAATACATACTAGCTTCCTCAATACCATAGTTACCTGCTCCATAATTTATAGTATTTAAATATCCTTCAAGAATATCTTCCTTAGAATAATGAACTTCAAGTTCAAAAGTAAGATATGCTTCTTCTATTTTTCTTTCCCAAGTCTTATCAAAAGTCAAAAACAAATTCTTAATATACTGCTGTGAAATGGTTGAAGCACCTTGCTCAAAATTACCACTTTTTAAATCCATATATAAAGCTTTTATAATTCTAAGATAATCAAATCCCCTGTGATTCCAAAAGTTTTTATCTTCAGTAGCAACAATCCCGTTAATAGCATGCTCACTTATATCTTCTAAATTAACCCAAGAATTAGTAGTAGTATTTTGATAAAATGTTTTTCCTTCCTTATCTAGCATAACAATCCTATTGGTATTTTTAATATTCATTTTGGGCGTAATAAGTGCATACAAATAAAGTCCTAACATAGCTAAAACAATTGAAATAAAAACAAATGCAAATACTCTATAAATTATATAAATCTTTTTCATATTATTAGTATTAAAAAAAAGAAAAAAATTATAAGTAAAAAGCTTATATATTTCAAAAAGTTATGAATATAATAAAAAAGATAAAGAAAATACTTGAAATATTTTAAAATATAAGTATAATTTTAGTGGAAAAGGAATGATTATAATGAAATTAAAAACTGTAACTGAAGAAGAACTAGAAACAATGTCATATGATGATGTTGCTTATGTAATACTAAAAGAAAAAGGGAAAAAAATGAAGCTTATTGATCTTTTTAACGGCGTATGTGAAGTAATGAACTTAGATCAAAGTGTTAAAGATGACTACATAGCTGATTTCTTTACTTTACTTTCAACTGAAAAAAGATTTATACAGCTTGATAAAGGTTTTTGGGATTTAAGAGAAAATCATACATCTAAAATTGAACTTTCAGACATAGATGATGATGAAGAAGAAACTGAAGATGATATTACATCAGATGAACCAGAAGAAGATGAAACAATGTACATCGATGAGACAAGAGAAGAAGATGATGATGAAACTGATGACGAATACAAAGACCTTGTTGTAATGGATGAAGAAAGTGAAGCTGACCTTTAGCTAGTTAATAATTGTTAATATTAATTAGAGAAAGGAAAGAAAAAAATGATAGATAGATTAAAAATAATAGAAGAAAGATATAACTTTTTAACAGAAGAGTTGACTAAACCTGAAGTATATAATGACTTCAAAAAAATGAAAGAATTATCAAAAGAAAAGACATCTTTAGAAGAAACAGTAATTAAGTATAAAGAATATGCTCGTACTTTAGATGATATAGAAGCAGCTCACGAAATGGCCAAAGACCCTGAAATGGCAGACTTTGCACATGAAGAGTTAGAATCGCTAAATGAATCAAAAGTAAGACTAGAAGATGAATTAAAAGTATTACTACTTCCAAAAGATCCAAATGATGACAAAAACGTTATAATGGAAATAAGAGGCGCTGCTGGAGGAGATGAAGCTAACATCTTTGCTGGGGACTTATTTAGAATGTACTCAAAATATGCTGAAAAAATGGGATGGAAAATAGAAATAACAAACGAAGTTCCGGGCGAGTCAGGTGGATATGCAAATTTAGAATGTATATTATCAGGAGACAACGTTTATTCAAAACTAAAATATGAAAGTGGATCACACCGTGTACAAAGAGTTCCAGCAACAGAATCTCAAGGAAGAGTTCACACATCAACCGCAACTGTACTAGTAATGCCTGAAGCAGAAGATATTGAAGTAGAATTAAACGAAAAAGATTTAAAAATAGACGTTCAAAGAAGTAGTGGTGCTGGAGGCCAATGCGTAAATACTACAGACTCAGCTGTTAGAGTAACTCATATACCTACAGGACTAGTTGTATACTGCCAAGTAGAAAGAAGCCAAATAAAGAATAAAGAAAGAGCTTTAACAATATTAAAATCTCGTTTATATGACCTAAAACAAAAAGAACAAGAAGAAGCTTTAGGAGCTGATAGAAGAAGCAAGATTGGTACAGGAGACCGTGCTGAAAAGATAAGAACATATAACTATCCACAAAACAGATTAACTGACCATAGAATAAACTTTACAATCATGCATCTAGATAAGGTTATGGAAGGAAACTTAGAAGAAGTAATAGAAGCTTTAATAACTGAAGATCAAAGGCTTAAAATGAGTGCTAGCAATGAGCAAAATTAATGAATTAGGTAAGCTTGAAATAGAGGAGTTAAAAAAACTTGGTAAGCTTACAAAAGAAAACATAAAAAAAATAGAAATTGGTTATCCTATTCAATATTTAATAGGCTATGTAGATTTCTATGGAAGAAAAATAAATGTTAATAAAAACACATTAGTGCCTAGATACGAGACAGAATACTTAATCGAAAAGACACTTAAATATATAAATAAGTATAATTTAGATAACTCTAAAGTCTTGGATATGTGCACAGGAAGCGGATGCATAGGCTTAACTTTAAAGGCAGAAAAGCCTTCTTTAGATGTAACTCTATCAGACATATCAAGCAAAGCTTTGAAAGTTGCAAAACAAAATAAAGAAGAACTAAACCTAAATGTAAAAATAATAAAAAGTGATTTATTTGAAAAAATTAAGGATAAAAACTTTGATGTATTAATCAGTAATCCTCCTTATGTAATGACAAGTGAGATATTACCAAAAGAAGTAACATACGAGCCTGAATTAGCTTTGTTTAGTGGAGAAAAAGGTACTGACCATATAGAGAATATCATAAAAAAAGCAAAAGCCTATTTAAATGATAAATACCTAATTGCTTTAGAAATAAATGAACAAAGTGAAAAATCACTAGAAGAAATAGTGAAAAAATATATGAGCGAATGCACATATTCATTTGAAGAAGATATGGCAGGCAAATTAAGATATTTATTTATATTTAAAAATCTTGAATAAAAAAAGTTATCAAAGACCAACATTAATTAGAAAGGTTGGTCTTTTTAAATGAAAAAAGCCGTTATATTTATTGCTTTAATAGTTGTAGTATTTTTTACCTTAAATAACAAAACAAATGACTATGTAATCGTGCCAAATGAATCAATAAGATTTAGAATAATACCAAACAGTAACTCACTAGAAGACATATATATGAAAGAAAAAGTAAAGGAAAGTATAAACAGTGTAATAAAAGAAATTGAAACATCAGAAAACATAAATGAAACAAGGCAAAATATAGTAGCAAGCATACCTAAAGTAGAAAGTAGTATTGACTCATTGTTTGCGCAAAACAATTATGATAAGACTTATAAAGTAAAATATGGAATGAATTACTTCCCAGAAAAAATATATAAAGGAGTAAAATATCCTGAGGGTAATTATGAATCTATGGTCGTAGAAATAGGCTCTGCTAGTGGAGATAATTACTGGTGTGTACTATTCCCTCCACTTTGTATGATAGAAGCTGAAGAATCTGATGAAGTAGAATACAAGTTTTTCATATCTGAGATAATAAATAAGTTCTTAAAAAGAAATTAAGTCACTATAATTAAATGGGTGACTTTTTTGCAAATATTAACATTAATAATAATTGGATTATCTCTAAGTATGGATGCTTTTACCCTATCACTCGCTTATGGACTATTAAACATATCTAGAAAGAAAATATATATCACTTCTCTATTAGTTGGCATATTTCATTTTATAATGCCACTTCTAGGTAACATTCTAGGTAATTTAATAAGAAAATACATTGGATTTGAATCTAAATATGTTCTTATCATTGTTCTTTCATTAATACTAATTGAAATGATAAGATCTTTAAAAGAAGAAAAAACAGAATATAATCTTTCTCTACTAAATATTTTAGTGTTCTCCTTCCTAGTCTCAATGGATAGTTTTTCTCTTGGAATAGGTATAAATTATATAACAAATAATATTTTACTAGCTTCAGGAATATTTTCTTTGTTAAGTGCCTCATTTACCTTCTTAGGATTTAGATTAGGGAAATATTTATCCGTAAAAGCAGAAAAACAAGCAAAATATTTTGGCATAGTAATACTGTTTACAGTAATTATCTACTTTTTATGTAAACAATAATCAAAAAAATTGACTTTAAGAAGAATATATTTTATAGTTAAATTGTAGAAGTCTTTTAAGGAGGAAAAATTATGCCAAGATTAAAAATAGTTGGTGGTAATACACTTACTGGTACAATTAACATAAGTGGTGCAAAAAACAGTGCAGTAGCTCTTTTACCAGCAGCATTACTATCAAAAACAAAAAGTACAATATTTAAAGTTCCGAAGATAAGAGATATAGAATATTTATTAAAGATATTGGATGTATTAAATTGCAAATATAAAATAGATAAAGACATGATAGAAATAAACACATCTAACCTAAAAAATGTTCCCATTCCTGAAGAATTAAGTGAGCAAATGCGTGCAAGTTACTACTTTATGGGGACTTTACTTGCAAGGTTCAAAAAAGTAGAAATATCTTTTCCTGGAGGATGCCATATAGGGGCTAGGCCCA
>ONXO01000008.1 GCA_900321795.1 uncultured Eubacteriales bacterium | reverse complement strand
TCACACTTATAATTAAAGCATTCTAGTATATTAAAGGGTTTGGTAAATAATATAAATTCATGATTATTCTTATATTGATTATATAACAAATATATTCCAAATATTATACATGAAACAACTACAATAATTATGATTACTAACCATTCAAACTTTTTATTCTTCATTTTCACTCCTTTAAGGCAAATCTTTTAATCTGAAATAATGTAAAAGACTACCATGTGTGCTTATTTGTACTCCATTTGAAGCATGAACATATACATCCTGTCCTTTATTGTTTTTATACATATATACGGCTACATGTCCAGGGAAAACAGCTACATCTCCAGGCAATATGTTAGATGCATCTACTTTTTCTAAGTATTTATTACCAACATAAAATCCTGTTCCGCTTGAAAATACATCTATTCCACTTGCTTTATATAAAACCCATCTTGCAAATCCTGTACAATCGAGTCCACATAGGTAAGAATTACCTACTGCTTGGTATTTACTTCCACTTGCAGTAATTGTGCAATAATCTTTACCCCATTTATTTTCTACAATGTCTAGTAAGTTTTGAAGAGAACTATGACCGCCTCCCCAAAAATAAGGTAAGCCAACAGTATCTAATGCTCCTTCTAAAGCTGTACGCCTTTGTAATGATAAATTTGGATATTGATTTAATATTTCATTCATGTGGCTCAATTTTTGTTCTTCAGTTAGTGTCCCCCTTAGATGAGCAGAGCATGTGCTTGTATTTAAAGTGAAATCCCCTGTTCTTGGTACGTATATTGCCTTTAATATTTCTAGATAATCATTGCCTTCATTAGCTAATCTATTAAATTCATTTTGTGTGTTGTTAGTATATCCAGAATGAACTATATATCCATCTGAACCAGTCATCATAATGCCCGCTGTTGATCTTACATATTCTCTAATAGGACTTGTTTCTGATAGTGGAGGCACTTTGTAACTGCTAATATCTTCAGCACTCCAGCCTTCTGGAATTCTGTCTTCTGGTACATAGGTACACCATGGCTGGTTTGGATTACTTCCGTGTCCTGTTACACAACGTCTTACACATGTTTTTTCTGGATCGCAATAAGCTTGATCTTCATTACCATTTCTTATAGATAGAACCCAATAATCATTTTCTTTTTCTAGTGTTACTCCACTCATCATTCTTGCTCTTGCAATAGCATAACTTCTAGTAGCTATTGCTTGGGCCTTATACGCTTCTGGATTATAATTCATCGTTCCTATTTCTTCATGTACTACTCCTAAAATATAATCTTCAAAATCTATTAAATCCATTGTTTCAATTGGATCATACATATTTTTACCTTCTGGGGCTGCATATCCATATAATAATCTAACCTTTAAATTAGTAATATCGACTCCATTTATATTATAATTACATACTGAAGTATATTGGTTCTTTTTTAATATATCACTAGGATAACCTAGAGAATAGTTTGTATAATCTTGTCTAGCTGTAATATTACTTATTATTGTTTCAACTTCTCTAGATAGTTCATAGTTATTATTTACTTCCACTCTTGCCCCATTAATGCCATTTTCAGCATATTTAGGATATGTACGAAAAATAAATCCATCTGTGTAATATTTGCCATCAATTGTTGGAACTTCACTACTATCATTGTTTAAATCTATTTTTGTATCATATTTAGTTAAATCCACTTTTTCTAATTTTTTCTCTGCAATACATTCTTTACTAGATTTTTCATAAGCATCAGAATTATTTTTATCTTCTTCATATTTATCTGCTATATCGCTACCATATCTTAAATAAAGCATTAGCTTTTCTTCACTAGCAGAAGCAGGAATTGAATGCGCTACGCAAGAAAATGTTGCTTCTTCTTCTGAATTATCATTTGTGTTTTCATATAAATAATAATTGTGTGCATCTAATATATAATTATTAAACAAATCATCTAACTGGCTTTTATTATATACCTTGTTTGCAAACAATATTGTTATTATATCCATATCTGTAAGATTAATGGCATTAACACTTCCGTCTTCACTTTGTTCTTGTGTGTATTTAAAATATGAATGATTTTCTTCATCATATCTTTGTGTATCATATGCATAATATAAACTACTTAAAACATAACCTGGCTTTAATGGATATATTTTCTTTTCTTCTTCTAGTTGATTAAGTTTTTTGTTTATATATCTACAAAGTTCATTGGCTTGACTCAAGTCTTCTAATCCAAATGCACTTTTTAAGTTTTCAAAAAATCCTTCTTCGCCACAAACATTACCTTTTGCGGTAGTATACATCGTATCAAGTTCATTTCTAGTTATTCCCTCATGATAGGAAACGGTTTTACCATTTATTTCATATGTGTCTGTAAAAGTCTCATAAGCATCAGTGTTGCTAGTACCATATTTCATACTTAAGTTATTTGTGTTAAAAATACTTGTTACAGCTGCTACTAAAACTAACAAAAATAATATTGCTACTATTACTATTGCTATTATAAGTATTACTTTCCAACTAAAGACTCCTTTAACAGCTTTTCCTGTTTTAGCGGCAGTACTTGCTTTTGCTGCAGTACCAGCCTTGGTAGCTGTTCCTGCTTTTGCTGCAGTATCGGCTTTGGCTACCGTATTAGCTTTTGAAGCTGTTTCACCAGTTTTGGCAGCTGTTCCTGCTTTAGAGGCTTTATCCGCAGCATTAATAGAAGCACTTCCTTGACCAACGCTTTCAGCATTATTTAGAGTATTTGCAGATTTATTAAGTCCTTTAGCCCGTTCTAAAGAGGCATCTGGCTTATTTAGATTACTAGAATTTTGTAATGTTTCATTTTTGGGCTTTAAAGAAGAACTTCTACTACTAGGTAATTCATTACTACTTACATTATCTAAACCATTTAAGTTATTTGTATTTTGATTTAAATTTCTATTTCTTGAAGCATTAATTCTATCTTTTATATCATTTATATTGTTTGTTAAGTTTTTTACTTGATCAACTCTATTTTGGATATTATTTATTGGGTTAGAATAATTTGAACCATAAGCGTTTTGATCATCATCTATATTTAAATCAACATTTTCTAAATCTCTCTCATCCATAATTATTTCTTCCTCATTTTTTTACTAATTTTAATTATATCAAAAACATAAAAAAAAAGCTACAAAGTATGTAACTTTTTATTATTATAGTCCTCCGCCAGAACCAAAACTATCTAATTCTTCTTGAGTTGCTATTATATTAATTCTCATTCTACGAGAACCACATACAAATAAGGCTTCCCCTTGATTGTATCTTTTTATTGATTCTTTTTCTTGATCATTTAAGTCAATAAGTCTACTTAAATCTTCAACCGCTTGTTTTTTAAGCCCCATTACTAAATAGTATGCAGCATTATCAAATATTGCTTTACCATGTACTATTACTTCTGGAGCAGCGAAGTCAGTTGGCTGTTGTGTAATAATTATTGTTCCAGTATTATATTTTCTGCTTCTTCTTTGAACTTGTGCTAAGAATTCAGCGCCTAATGTATTTCTATCAGCTAAAAGTGTATGTGCTTCATCAACCATAAGTATTGTATTAGTGCTCTTATCTAGACACAATCCCCAAGCGTGTTTAAGAATATTAAAGAATAATGCATTTCTTATATTTGAATCAGCATTCATAAGTTCTCTTATATTAAATACAATGAAATCACTATTAGGCTCTACTGTTGTATGTCCTGTAAAATAATATCTTAATTCTTTAGTTAAAGGTCTAATTTTTAACTCTAACTTCTCCATTATTTCTTTTTCACGTGTTGCTTCAACCATTGAAGTAAGTCTTCCTTTAATAGTTGCATACACATCATCAAATGTCGGATACTCTTCACTAGTCATTTTTGTGAAATCAGTATTTTCATCTATTCTATATCTTTTGTAAGTGTCTTGAACTACTTCGGAAAACATAGTTAAAGTATCTTCATCAATATCCGGGCTATAATACTTCATAAATGCTTTTAATGTTTGTAGTGCTCTTGTGTAAACAGCATAACTTGCTCCTTGCATGTCTTCTTCATCAACATCAGGTATTATCTCAAGAGGGTTTATCATTCCGTATGAGCCACCTCTACCTAAATCAATGAAGTCTCCACCATAAAGACGAGTCATTTCTTCTAACTCACCTTCAGGGTCGATAGCCACTATTTTATTTCCATTTCTTATATTACTTCTTAACAAAATCTTAGCTGCTGTTGATTTACCACTTCCTGAAGTACCTAACATTATCATATTAGCATTATTTCTATTAAATTCTTTTTTTATTTGATATAGGAATTGATTAAATAATATAATACCACCTGAGAAATCTACACCAAGTAAACATGAAAGTCCAGGATCTTTTACACTATCAAATACAAATGGATACATCGCAGACATTGTAACTGTAGGAATAGGAGTTCCTACTCTTTCTTCTATATCACTATCTGGGAATAATGGAAGACAGCTTTTAAGTAATTTTTCTTGCTCAAACCTTAAAATTGTACCTCTCATACCCATTGCATCTAAATAGTTTTTAACTTGTATTTTTTTGTTTTCTAATTCTTCTTGAGAATCTGCTGATATCATTACATGCATTTGAAAATCAAAAATTCTTGCTTGTGTTGAAGTAAGCATAGTTATGAAGCTTTCAATACTTTCATAATCTTGCCTTATTCTTTCTTGAACAGTTCTATCATATTCATTTTGATATTTCATTTTTAAGTCGGCTATTTCTTTATTAAGCATTTTAGACAAAACTGAAAATTCTATAGGTATATGTTTAATAATAACTTTTATACCTGAATATTGTGTTAAATTAGCTAAATATCCTTCACTAATCATCTGTGGATAACTGATAACAGTCATAATTGTACAATATTTGCCACTTATAATCATATCTCCACTTTTAAATTCTAATCCCTTAGGTGCTAATTGACTCTTTAAGTTCATGCAGCCATCACCGTCCCAAATTCAGTTTTTTGTCCATCATTGAAGAATCCATCTAATAATA
>ONXO01000039.1 GCA_900321795.1 uncultured Eubacteriales bacterium | reverse complement strand
TTATCAAAATACAAAGATAAAAAGATAGAAATAAAAAGTGAAGTAGAAGCTAACGAAATATTAGGTAAACTATCTAATGCATTTAAAATTGAAGATGTTACTTCTAAAGAGAAGAATAAAAAAAGTAAGCCTGCTTTTACTACAAGTACATTAACTCAAATGGCTAGTATAAAGCTGAACTTTAGTGCTTCTAAAACAATGCGATTAGCACAAGGACTGTATGAAGGTAAAACAGTAGGAAGTGAGCACGTAGGTTTAATTACTTATATGAGAACAGACTCAGTTAGACTTTCTGATGTATTTATAAAAGAAACACAAGGATATATTAAAGGCAAATATGGTAATGAATACATCGGCTTTGTTAAAACAGGCAAAACAAATGAAAATGTACAAGATGCGCATGAAGCCATTAGGCCAACAAGTATTAATAGAACCCCAGAAAGCATAAAAGCTTATCTAACAAATGATGAATACAAACTTTATAATCTTATTTATAAACGTGCTTTAGCATCTCTAATGGCCGACCAAAAAGTTTTGGCAACAACGGTAGTATTAGATAACAACGATTATAAGTTTACTGCTTCTGGTCAAATAGAAACATTTGATGGATACCTAAAAGTCTATGGAGACTTTGAAGAAAGCAATGATAAAATTTTACCTGATTTTGCGTCATACAAATCAAATATAATAGTATCTACTGAAATACACAAAACATCTCACTTTACTGAGCCACCAGCTAGGTTTACTGAAGATAAGTTAATTAAAGAACTAGAAAGCTTAGGAATAGGAAGGCCTAGCACCTATGTTAAAATTATTGAAGTGTTAAAGGAAAGAAAATACATAACTGTAGAGAATAAAAAGTTTATACCTACAAAAGTAGGAATTATAGTAACAGATAAACTACAAGAGTTTTTCTCAAGCATAATAAACGTAGAATATACTTCAAATATGGAAACCGATTTAGATAAAATAGCAGAAGGTAATGAAGTGTGGCACAAGCTATTAGATAAGTTTTATAGTGAGTTTGCCCCACTAGTTGATGAAGCTAAAGAAGGTATGGAAAAAGAAGCTCCTGAAGAAACGGGGGAAACATGCCCAGAATGCGGAAGGCCTCTTGTTTATAGATATGGAAAGTTTGGCAAGTTTGCAGCTTGCTCAGGCTATCCTGAATGCAAGTACATTCCAAAGACTGTAAAAGAAATAAGTGTTATTTGCGAGTGCCCTAAATGTGGAGGAAATATAATAGCTAAGAAAACAAGAAAAGGCAAAGAGTTCTATGGATGTTCTAATTACCCAAAATGCACATATGCATCTTGGAACAGACCTACTGGCGAAATATGTCCTAAATGTGGTGAATTACTTGTTGAAGATAAAAAAGGGAATATAACTTGCCCTTCTTGTGACAAATAAATAAATATGCTATAATATATGCAACTAAAGGAAGTGAAATTATGCTAAATAAAAAAGGCTGGGGACTATGGACATTCTTATTATTCTTACTTATATTTATTTTATGTTTACTTTTTTCTGCTTGGGGATTCAGAAAGCTAGGCTTGTTAGATGAAGATTGGCATTTCGTAAATCTTAGTGATTTCTTTAGCGGTAATGTAGTAAAGTTTGATTATAATGTATTAGAGAAAAAAATGCTCGAATCAGCTGAAGACTATGTAAAGGGAGAATACAACGGAGAATTACCTATTGGTACCCTTAATATAACTGTGAAAACTATGATAGAAAAAAACTATTTAGATGAGCTTAAAGATGGAAAAGACAGAGATTGTTCTGGTTACGTTTCAGCTAGCAAAGCTGATGGCTATAGTAGTTATTTAAAATGCAAGAATTATACTACAAGTGGCTATGAAAAAAGGAAAGATGCTTAAATGAATAATAAAGTTATTGTCTTTTGGGGGTTAATAATTATATTATTAGTATTAACTATTTATTATATAGGTGTTAAACATAAAAATGAATTAAAATACATTTCGTTAAAAGAAGATGTTAAAGTAGCAACTAATAAGTATATTAATGATTACAAAAAGGAACTACCATTAGAAATAACTACTGAGGAATTAGAAGAAAAAGGTTATATAGAAGAACTGATTTTAGATGACAAAATATGTGAAGCAGATATTAAAGTAAATAAGTTACTATTATGGAAAAATTATGAAATTAAGTTTACTTGTATAAATAAAGAAAAAATACATTAACGGCACATTAAGTGCCTTTTTCTATGGTAAAAAGTTACTAAGTGTGGTAAAATCTTTATTGAGGAAAAATGTATGAAACAAGAAAATATTAGAAACTTTTCAATAATCGCACATATTGATCATGGCAAAAGTACTTTAGCTGATAGAATACTTGAAATATGTGGTAATGTTACTAAAAGAGAAATGAAAGAACAGCTTTTAGATAATATGGATTTGGAAAGAGAAAGAGGAATTACAATTAAGTTAAATGCAGTTGAACTTTTATACAAAGGCAAAACATTACATTTAATAGATACTCCGGGGCATGTGGATTTTTCATATGAAGTAAGTAGGAGTTTAGCTGCTTGTGAAGGAGCTGTTTTAGTGGTAGATGCAACACAAGGAATAGAAGCTCAAACACTCGCTAATTTATATTTAGCACTTGATAACGATTTAACTATAATACCCGTTATTAATAAGATTGATTTACCTAATGCTGATCCAGAAAGAAGAAAAGATGAATTAGTAGAAACTATTGGTTTTGATAGAGACGAAATACTATGTGTAAGTGGGAAAACTGGTGAAGGAGTGGAAGAACTGTTAGATGAAATAGTAGAAAGAATACCTGCCCCTAAAAGTACTGAGAGAGATTTTCGTGCTCTAATATTTGATAGTTATTTTGATAGTTACAAAGGAATAGTTGCGTTAGTTAGAGTTGTTGATGGGGAAGTAAAAGTTCACGATAAAATTAAAATGCATGCTACTGGCGCTACTTACGAAGTATTATCATTAGGAAAAACAACACCAAAGGATAGCCCAAGAGAAAAACTAAGTGCCGGAGAAGTAGGATATATAACAGCAAGTATTAAATCTATAGAAGATGTTAAAGTCGGCGATACTATAGTACATGAAGGAAGCCCTTTAAAAGCTCTACCTGGTTACAAGCCTATGAAACCAATGGTATACTCTGGGCTTTATCCTATAGATAGCAATAAGTTTGAAGCACTAAAAGAAGCTTTAGCAAAGCTAAAACTAAATGATGCTGCACTTATGTACGAACCAGAGAAATCTGATGCCTTAGGTTTTGGATTTAGATGTGGATTCTTAGGACTATTGCATATGGAAATAGTAGAAGAGCGAATTGAAAGAGAATTTGGCATCGAACTAATTGCAACAAGCCCTTCTGTTATATATGAAGTAGTACTTACTAATGGAGAAACTATATATATAGATAGTCCTAATAAAATGCCTGAATTAAATAAAGTGTCTGATATAAAGGAACCATACGTAAGAACTAATATCTTTGTACCTAATGAATATGTAGGAAGCGTAATGACTTTATGCCAAGACAAAAGAGGGGTATATAAGACTACAGAATATATAGACTCTAAAAGAGTTAACGTTGTATATGAACTACCATTATCAGAAATAGTTTATGACTTTTTTGATAAGTTAAAAAGTTTTACTAAAGGTTATGCTTCGTTTGATTATGATTTTATTGGTAATAAAAGTAGTAAGCTAGTAAAACTAGACATATTATTAAATGGTGATATTGTAGATGCATTAAGCATAATTGTGCATAAAGATGATGCCTACAGAAGAGGCAAAGTTATAGTAGAAAACTTAAAGAAAATAATACCTAGACAGATGTTTACTGTACCTATTCAAGCTAGTGTAGGAACTAGAGTAATTGCTAGAGAAACACTTTCTGCAATGAAGAAAAATGTTCTTGCTAAATGTTATGGTGGGGACGTTTCAAGAAAAAGAAAATTACTTGAAAAGCAAAAAGAGGGTAAAAAACGTATGAAACAAGTGGGGAGTGTAGAAGTACCACAAGAAGCATTTTTATCAGTGCTTAGTGTAGATAAAAAAGAATAACCATTACATAAAAAATGAAAGGAAGTAAAAGAATGAAAAGAAAAATAAAATGGGGAAATGTAGTCGTTTTAACTATTGGTGTAATCATAATTGTAGCTAGTTTAATTTTTTTAGTAAGTAAATTAGCTGACGATAAAAAAGAAGAGCATATAAACGAAAAAGAAAAGATTACAGAAAAGGCAAAGCCAGTTATTACATATAATGATAAATTAATTATGGTTCTTGGCGAAAAAGTTAACTTACTTGAAGGTGTATCAGCAAAAGATGAAAAAGGTGAAACTATATATGTCACTATTGAAGGAGATTATAACACTGATAAAATAGGAGTTTATAAACTTAAATATGTTGCAACTGATAAAAATGATTTAACTACCAAAGAAGATTTTACTTTATATGTGCTTCAAAAACTAGATAGTGTTTCACAGAAAAGTAGTAGTCCTGAGTTTTTTACTACATCTAAAGGATTTGAAGGTGTTGTCATAAATGATATAACTTATATAGATGGCATACTTGTTGCTAATAAGACTTATGCCTTACCAGAAAGTTATAATCCAGGTAAATTAAATACTATTGCTTATGCTAAAGCTCAGGAAATGCTTGATGATTCTAAAAAAGAAGGATTAAACATTTGGATACAAAGTGGTTTTAGATCTTATGAACTTCAAACTAGATTATATAATGGATATGGTCAAAGGGACGGATATGATAAAGCTGATACATATTCAGCTAGACCAGGACACTCTGAACATCAGTCAGGACTTGCATTTGATGTAAATGAGATAGATTATACCTTTGATGACACTCCAGAAGCTAAATGGCTTAGTGAAAATTGCTCTAAATATGGATACATACTTAGATATCCTAAGGGAAAAACAGATGAAACTGGTTACGTTTATGAATCTTGGCATTTTAGATATGTTGGAGAAGAATTAGCAACTAAACTATATAATAATGGAGAGTGGACTACAGTAGAAGACTATTTTGGAATAACCAGCAAATATAATTAATACAAGTTATATAAGGGGAGTTACTTATGCAGAAAAAAATTTTAATTATTATAACAATTTTAGTTTTAAGCTTTCTAGGCATTTCAACGATATTTCTTAGTAGAAAAAAGTTAAAAGTAGATTTAATAGAAGAGTTTAAAATAAATATGTATGATGAAGTTTATAATGCTGATTGCATTAAATTAGTTACTAATGGAGAAGTAGTTACAAATAAAGAAATACTAGATACAATCACCTTAGGTATTAAAGAAGTAAATATTACTATTAAAGATTACTTTAAGAAAGAGTATAACTATTTATGTAAATATAAAGTGGTTGATGAAGAAAAACCAAAGATATCATATAATGATAATTTGACCACAACAGAAGGAACAAAAATTGATTTGTTAAAAGATGTAATAACCACTGATAATTCAAAAGAAAATATAACTACACAAGTTTTGGGAGAATATGACTTTAATAAAGCTGGTATTTATAATTTACAATATGCTGCTAAAGATTCGTCAGGTAATGAAGAAATAGTAGACTTTACATTAACAGTTAAAGAAAAACCTAAAACTGCAACTGTTCAAAATAAAGAAGGCGCTAAGGTGAATACTGAGCCTACATATTTTGAAACATCTAAAGGGTTTAAAGGCGTTATACAAAGCGGTATTACTTATATTGATGGAACACTAATTGCAAATAAAACTTATGCTTTACCTTCTAGCTATAACCCAGGTGGTTTAACAAAAGAAACAAAAACAAATGCAGATATAATGATTAACGATGCTAAAACGCTTGGCCTTAAAATATGGATACAAAGCGGTTTTAGATCATTCGAAACACAATATGCATTATATAATAGATACTTAAGTAGAGATGGAGTAGAAAAAGCAGATACTTACTCAGCCAGAGCCGGACACTCAGAACATCAGTCAGGTCTAGCTTTTGATGTTAATCAAATAAACAGTACATTTGATGATACTCCTGAAGCTAAGTGGTTACATGAAAATTGCTATAAATATGGTTTTATATTAAGATATCCTAAAGGAAAAACAAATGAAACAGGATATAAATATGAATCTTGGCATTTTAGATATGTTGGAGAAGAATTAGCAACTAAATTATATAATAATGGGGAGTGGATTACATTAGAAGACTATTTTGGAATAACAAGTGCATACAACTATTAAAGGATTTAATAAAGTACAGCTAAACGTTGACTTAAAAGAGGAAACTTGATATAATGTATATGCATATGGGGCTGTTTTTGATTCGACAGAGTACTCGTACGTATGGACTCAGGTAGTAGGGATACTATAAATCCAAAATAAAATAATCGGAAAAGATTACAATTTTGCACCTTCTTTTGCCTAAGCGTATATAAGTGGGTGGTTCCTTCCTTTCTTTGTTCACGAGAAAGGTAAAGGGACTCATAAAAGTGAACTATATTGCATATTTGTTTAGAATATGCAATGAATAATAACTAAACTTAGAAAAGTATAGGAACGCTTGGCTCTCCAGTGCTTTTTGAAATATAAACCAGCTAAACTTGTAAAAAGGTCTGTATAGTTGATACCCTGGACACGAGGTCGTTCCTCGTCAGCTCCACCAAAAAAAGATAATTAAAAAGTCTAAATTAAAATATTTAGACTTTTTTGTTGAAGAAAACCCCCAGATAGTCTGGGGGGGGTTCAGTATAGCTTTAGCGATGAGTTGAAAATAATAACTCCTTCTAATATAATTGAGTTGCGACTGACAGAAGCAACGAAAAT